>JANOOI010000393.1:0-3357 GCA_031421235.1 Bdellovibrio sp. | reverse complement strand
CAATTGATCAAATACGAACATCAGTTGAAGGGCTAAGCCTTGGTGAAGTCGGCGTTCAAGCATTCGGCGAAGGAAATGAATTTATTATTCGCTTCCAAGGTATTCAAGGAGCCACAGATAAAGAAACAAATGAAAAATTAGTTTCTTCCATTGCAACTCTTCGAGACAAAATTAATGAAACATTTAAAGCCGAACAACCTGAAATTCGTCGTGTTGATACAGTAGGTCCGCAAGTTGGTGCTGAATTAAAACGAAATGGTTTTTTAGCTGTGTTTTACTGTTTACTAGTGATCTTGATTTATGTTGGACTTCGGTTTGATTATAAATATTCACCTGGTGCTGTGCTCTGTTTATTTCATGATGCTGTGATTACTTTAGCGATTTTTGTCTTCGTCGGCAAAGAAGTTAATATTCCAATTATGGCAGCGATTTTAACTTTAATTGGATTTTCATTGAACGATACAATTGTGGTTTTTGACCGTATTCGTGAAACAGAACACAAATACAGTGAACATGGTTTTGGATTTATCATTAATAAATCAATTAATGATATGTTAGGACGCACATTTATTACGTCAGGAACAGTTTTTGTTTCAGCGTTGTGTTTATATATATTTGCTGACGGAGTTGTTTCAGATATTGCTTTTGCGATTTCAATAGGGATTGTGTTTGGTGTTTATTCAAGTATTTACGTGGCTGCGCCGTTTATTATGTTGATGGAAAAACTAAAACCAGTTGCGAAATAATTGGCTTTTAGTTTTTTGATTCTAACTTTGATGAGGGTCTATGAGTATTTGGAGAGAAAGATCTTTTCAGCACACAAAAGAAAAGATTGGCGCTGTCAGTGACGGCCCTTATCCAAGACTTATAGCGGACTTGCTAGCTAGCCGCGGTTTACAAAGTAAAGATGAAATCGAAAATATTCTTAATCCAAAATTAGGACAGCTTAAAGATCCCAATTTACTTTTAGGGATGACTAAAGCTGTTCATAGACTGATTGATGCCTACAAAAAAGATCAAAGCATTTGTATTTATGCTGATTTTGATTTGGACGGAACAAGTGGTTTAGCTATTCTTAAATTAGGTCTCGAAAATTTAGGTTATAAAAAAATCAGCTTTTATCAGCCAAAGCGTCTAAGTGAAGGTTACGGCTTTCATGCTCATGCTGTTGAGGAATTAAAAACTTTAGGCATTGATTTGATTATTACTGTGGATGTGGGAATTACTTCTCATAAAGCTTTTGAAAAAGCGCAAGAACTTAGCTTAGATGTTATTTTAACAGATCACCATTTACCAACAGAAATTTTACCGAGCGCTTATTGTATCATTAATCCAAATCAAAAAGATTGCCAATCAGGCCTTGGTTATTTGTGCGGTGCTGGTGTGGCTTTTTATTTAATTCGTGCGCTAAAAAGGGCTTTCTACGATGATGCTGAATTACCAAAACATGATTGGGATTTAAAAGAACTTTTAGATTTATTCTGCATCGGCACGCTGACAGATATGGTGCCGTTAGTGGAAGACAACCGTGTCCTTGTGAAACATGGTATGTTAGCGCTTCAGAACACAGACAAACCCGGCCTCAAAGCCTTATTATCAGCATTAGATCTATCTGGCCGAACGTTATCTTCGCAAGATATATCTATTAAATTTGCGCCAAAATTAAATGCTTTGTCACGCATGGAATCTGATGTTCTACCCATTCATATTTATTTGGAAAAAAATTCTCAAAAAGCTGAAGAAACTGTTTCAAGAATTCTGCAAAATAATTCGCAAAGGCAAAGTCTACAATCTGATGGTGAATCAAAAGCTTTTGAAATCCTTAAAACATGGGTTCATAAAGATTTTGTTTTCGTCTCTTCAACAGAGTTTCATCGTGGAATTATTGGTCTTATTGCGACAAAGTTATCTTCAGAATTTCAAGTGCCAGCTTTTGTTGGATCTGAAAATTCAGAAGGTATGATTGTCGGAAGTTGCAGGCTGCCATCAGGGCACGATTCTAGTCTAGTTAGCGCATTGGGTTCAGCAGAAAAATTTTTAAATCGTTTTGGTGGGCATTCCGCTGCGGCAGGTTTTGAACTTCATGCGCATCAAAAAAATGAATTTCAAAACGCACTTTTAAATTATTATAAAGATTTAAAAAACACACCGCATGAAAGTGTCATTGATTTTGATGTGATCGCTGAAGTCGGTGAAATTAATCCACAACTGATGAAGTGGTATGATCATATCGGGCCCTACGGGGTCGGTTTTAATGTACCAATCATTCGATTAAATAGTTTAGTTTTAGAACAGGCTAAAGTTTTAAAAGGTGGACATTATAAATTGCACTTTAGTAGTGATGGCCAGAACGGTAGTAATACAACTTTAGAAGGCTTATTGTTTTCACCGAATGATCAGCAAAAACAAAAAATTCAAAATGGTCAGGTTTACGACATATTAGGTGAGCTGCAATGGAATTACTTTAGAAACAAACAATCTATTCAATTACTTGTTAAGGATTTAAAAAATGTCCAAGCCTAAATCGGTTGTGTTATTATCGGCAGGCCTAGATTCAACTGTTAATTTGTATATGGCCATGAATGACACTGAAGTCATCCAAACTGTGACTTTTGATTACGGACAAAAAGCAGCTAAAAAAGAAATAGAAAAAGCGAAAGTATTGTCTGATGATTTAAAGATTAAACACATGGTGATTGATTTACCTTGGCTAAAAAGCCTTGGGAATTCGTCCCTAACATCAGATCAGCATAAAATTCCAATCGGTAAGCAAGTTTCAATTACTAATTTAGAAGTATCAAAAAAAACGGCTCAGTCTGTTTGGGTCCCTAATCGTAACGGAATATTTTTAAATATTGCAGCAGCTATTGCTGAAGGCTTAAAAGCCCAAATTATTGTGCCTGGCTTTAATCTTGAAGAAGCCACAACTTTTCCTGATAACAGCTACGAATTTATAAGAGCAATTAGAAAAACCTTTGCCTTCTCGACACAGAATCACGTTGATGTTCAGTGTTACACAGTTAATTTAGCAAAAAAAGAAATCGTCGAAAAAGCGAAAACTTTATTAGTTCCATTTAATAAAATTTGGCCCTGTTATTTTGATTATGAAAAATGGTGCGGGGAGTGTGAATCCTGCTTACGCGCAAAAAGAGCTTTCCGGGAAAACCATGTCGATGTCTTAGGTTTGTTCGGTCAATAGTTTATTCGGCATGCCATTTTATTTACAAAGACAATACTAAAGGTGAATATGAAAAGTTTATTTATACCTAAAAATCACAAACAATTTAAAACTCTTAAAAGCTACAACGGTTCACAATTAAGACCTCTTTTTGCATATGAAAATTTTAAATTAGCTGA
>JANOOI010000392.1:0-5040 GCA_031421235.1 Bdellovibrio sp. | reverse complement strand
CGAATTGAATGGGCTGCTATAGTCAAAAAAGTTAAAGCAAATAAAGCCCCTGCAACTTTAAGGTATGTTGATAACGGAGTAATATGATGTTGATGATCATTAGCCATATAATTCCTTTCACTAACCCACTAAATATAGAAGTGGGAATAAGAAAATCCAAACAAGATCGACAATGTGCCAGAAAATTCCGACACCTTCGACCGCTGTATAATAATTCGGGTTAAAGTCGCCACGTATCGCGCGAATCAAGCACCACGTAATTAAACCCATACCTACAATAACGTGAATACCATGTAGACCCGACATGCAAAAATAAAAACCAAAATACATTCCTAAATTAGGACTTGTTACCAAAGGTAAGCCTTCAGCAGCAAGATTCACATTTAATTTTGCTATGTCTAATAAGTTACCTGGATATATTCCTAAATGAAATTTATGTGTGTATTCAAAATACTTAATAACCATAAACACAGCACCACAAAGAATAGTGATAGCCAGTGCCCAAACCGCTTTTTTAATTTGATTAATTTGGCAATAATAGATCCCTAAGGCCATCGTCAATGACGAAAAAATCAGAACTAGCGTGTTAACGAAACCTAATTTCCAATCTAAAAACCTTGCGCCTTCAGCAAACATTTCTGGATATTTCATATGAAAAATTGCATACCCAACAAATAATCCACCGAACATCAAGATCTCAGTCACCATGAAAAGCCAGATTCCCATTTTAGCAGAGTCAAACTGATGAAAAGCGTCTTTAAAGTGCTCCTGAACAGGAACACCATCGATCATTTTACTTGTACTCATATGGCCCCTCTGTCACTACAGGTTCGTGAGAAAAATTGTGAGTAATCGGTGGAGACTCAGTCATCCATTCTAATGTTTTAGAACCCCAAGGATTGGCTGGTGCTTTTTCACCGCTTTTTAAGGCTTTAATAATTGAAACTAAGGCAATCACAAAACCCACTGTAATCATCCATGAGCCCACAGTTGAAATACGATTTAAATTTTCATAAGCCGGTAAATAATCAAAATACCGTCTTGGCATTCCCATCGCCCCTAAAATAAACTGAGGGAAAAATGTGACGTTAAACCCTACGAAAATGAAAATCCAAGACCATCTTGCTAAGGATTCGCTGTACATTTTGCCAAACATTTTAGGAAACCAGTAGTATATACCACCCATTAATGCCATCAATGTTCCACCGACCATCACATAGTGAAAGTGCGCCACAACAAAGTATGTATCATGAAAATGAACATCGATCGGCAACACGGCTAACATAATTCCAGTAACTCCTCCGATAACAAATAAAAATAAAAATCCCAATGCGTAAAGCATCGGTGATCTAAATTCAATAGAGCCTTTGTATAATGTCGCAAGCCAGTTAAACATTTTAATTGCTGTAGGAACACCCACAAGCATTGTTAAAAATGAAAAAATAACACCCGCTAATTCAGACTGGCCAGAGACATATAAATGATGTCCCCAAACAAAAAATGAAACTGCAGCAATACCTAATGATGAATAGGCAATCGCTGTGTAACCGAAAATTGTTTTCTTAGAAAACGTGGTTAGTAATTCTGAAATAATTCCCATTGCTGGTAAAATCATGATGTAAACAGCGGGATGCGAATAGAACCAGAAAAAATGCTGGAACAAAACAGGATCGCCACCCAGTTTAGGATCAAAAATACCTACACCGAAAGCGCGTTCAGCGATAAGTAACATTAAAGTAATTGCTAATACCGGAGTCGCTAAAACTTGAATAATCGAAGTTGAATAAATAGCCCAAGTAAATAACGGCATACGATGAAACGTCATTCCAGGAGCTCTTAGTTTGTGGATCGTCACAATAAAATTTAATCCTGTTAAAACTGATGCCATACCCATGATAAAAACAGCACCGACCATCAACGAAACGGCTGCACCGGTTCTGATTGAATACGGAGTATAAAATGTCCAACCCGTATCAAGTCTACTCATGAATAATGTCGCAACAGCCATTGCAGCACCGATCATAAATAAATACCAGCTCGCTAAGTTTAGCTTTGGAAAAGCCACATCTTTTGCACCTATTTGTAATGGTAAAAAGAAATTTCCAAAGATCGAAGGAATACCCGGAACAATAACCATGAAAACCATGATGGCCCCGTGGTATGTGAGCGCTTGATTGTATGTATCCCCATTTTTAAAAATTTGTCCTGCTGTTGCAACGCCTTCTGCCGTGACATTCGCTGCAAAAAGTTCTGCTCTTAATAGTAAAGCAGCAATGCCGCCGACTAAAAAGAAAAACAAAACAGTAACAAAATAAAGAATACCAATTCTTTTATGATCTAATGATGTCAACCAAGACATCAGACCTTTTTCGGAATTTATATAAGAAGTACCGTGTGCTGCTTGACCCATTTTTTACCCCACTTATTTAAGTGATTTAATATATTCGATTAAAGCTGTTAATTCTGTTTCCGAAAGTTGACCTTGAAAAGCTGGCATAGCTGATCTTGGTCCAAAACCTTTAGCTAATTTAGCATTTGAATTTAAAATTGATTCTCGTAAATAGTTTTCATCAAACTGAACAACTTCTCCGCTATCAAGTTCGTGCGAAGCTTGTCCAAAAGCTTTGTATAAACTAGGTCCGACTTTTACGACGTCGTTGTTGACATTATGGCAAGAAGCACAAGCTCTTGTTTGAAAAATTTTAGCACCCCGTTGAGCCATCGGAAGCAAAGACACTTCCGATTCTTCAACTAACCATTTATCAAATTCTTCCTGAGTTACGACTCGTAGTTTTGTCATCATTCCAGAATGCTGAGTTCCGCAAAATTCTGTACAGAACACATGAAATTCACCTAGTTTTTTTGAGTTAAACCATAAAGCTGTGTATGTTCCAGGAATGGCATCCTGTTTGACCCGAAAACTTGGAATATAAAGTGAGTGAATCACATCATCAGCTGTTAAAATAATTTTTACATCACGATTAACAGGAACAACAATAATTGGTGATTTAACACCATTCTTGTATTCAACCATCCACGCCCATTGTTTGCCGGTAACGTGAATTTCAAGCGCGTTCTTCGGCATTTGGCGCATGTCATGGTAAATGACCCAGCCCCAAGCAAAAACAACTAGAAAAATAATAAGTGGAACAACAGACCACAAAATTTCTAATCGTGTATCATGAGTAATGTAAGCCGTTTTATCATTGGCTGACTGACGTTTGTATTTGATGGCAAAGTAAACCATGCCTCCAATTAGAATCGCACACGAAATAAAACTGGCAGCAACTAGAAAACCATAAAGATTATCTATGCTCGTCGCTATTTCAGTGGCTTGAGTTGGCATAAACGTTTCTGCGTTTGCCTGTCTGATTAGTGCTAAGAACCACATAATTACACTTTCTCCCTTCCTGCTTTGTACAGCACAGGTAATAACCAAAATCCCAATATCAGAACAGTTAAAAGCCCTCCGAGCTGAACAACTCGAAAAACCTGTAATCCGTACTTCGATTGATGCTCATCGTACTTAAAACAATAAAGAATAACCGAATCAATAATATTGCCGACGCTTCCGCGGGCTGCTTCATTCAGTGCAAGCTTCATATCTTTAGGTTCAAATTCAATTCCGTGCAAATATCTAGAAATCTGTCCATCCGGAGTAATAATTATTGCAGCTGATGCATGTGACCATTCCTGAGCTGCTTCGTTCCAGCGAAATTCAAAACCCAAGCTTTCGGTTAATTTTTTTATTGTATTTTCATCGGCAGTTAAAAAATGAAATCCGTTCTCTGTTCCAGGACGAGAATACATTTTCATGTAATTGGCTTTTTTCTTTTGGGCCAAATCAGAATTTTCTTTTGAATCAAAACTAAATGCAATCACGTCAAATTTATCTGACGGATTCCAATCTATTTTTTTTAGGGTCTCTATCACACCATTAAAATGGAAATTACATAATCCAGGACAATTAAAATAAACTGGGCTTAATAAAATAGGCTTATCTGATTTAAAAAAAGAACCCAACGTGACTGGCTGCCCAGATTCATTCCGAACCGTCAGATTTAAATCAATTTGCTGACCTAGTTTTTCTTTGATGGCGACACCTTTAAGTTGATCAGGTGTAGCACTTGAATTTGTTTCCTTTTCAACACCTGTATACGTAGGTAGCCCCTGAGGTTTTAAAACCTGAGCTTCCGACTGAGTAACACAAATAAAGAAAAGAAAAAAATATTTTAACATTTTAAATTAATCTGCAGTTAATGCAAACGCCTCAACATCTTCAGGTTTGTCATTTGATTTATTTTTCGTGATAGATTCAACAAAATGAACCACAGCCCATCTTTCTTTAACATTTAATTGCGCTTTGAAAGAAACCATTTGTGAACCCGCAATACCGTTTTGTAAAACTTTGTAATGATCAATCAGTGTGTTGCCAGCTTTCCAGTTACCTTCAACTAAATTACGCGCATTCGCTATACCGCCAACCAAATCACCGTTTGCACCATGACAAAGAGCGCAGTTTTGTTTGTAAATTTTTGCACCAGCTTTAACGATATCGTCAGAACTGATCCATGCTTTTTCAACAGACGCTAAATCAAACTGGATTTCACCTGGAACTGCTGGGTCTGAAACGTTTTCAGCTAAATCAACACCGCTATTAATGTAAACAATGTAAAAGAAAAATAAAAAAACAAATCCAATTGATCCCAAAAGGGCTAACAATCCACCTTTGTTATGAAAATCTTTTTGGTTAGACGATTGCTCGGACATTTGAGATCTCCTTAATGAATGAAATATCATATTGAATAATCTAATGTTAATAGCTTAATTCAGTGTGTTGAGCAATTTAAAGATGATAGCTAATTGATGTTGTTGAAAACTAGTGTTGCATGCCAATTAGGCATTAGATTTTGAACTATTTTTCTAATTTTGGAGACTGCAATAACTGATCTTTACTGCTTAAATCATGTACTTCAACAGTCTTAGACACAGTCTGTATTTTCACAGATCGCTTGCTTGTTAAGTTTGTATCTTCCAGCT
>JANOOI010000391.1:0-1899 GCA_031421235.1 Bdellovibrio sp. | reverse complement strand
TTATTTGTTCCGCCAATAATCGTAAGATTGTCATAAGTTGCATAATTTGTATAATTAAGGGCGTAACGACTCATATTTTTGCCTAACAAAAACGGAAGATTTGTTTTTGTCTTTTTGCTTTCCATAACACTATCGCGGTCTTGAACTACCATTCCTTTGCTCATTTCTACCAACTGCTTCATTGGGGTAGATGATTTTTGCATTTGTTTTAAAATGCTATCGTGTTCATTATTTGTAAGTGTTTCCCAAACATCATCCGATGTTTTAATATCAACCTGTTTGGTTGTTTTTATTTTACCAAACTTATTTATTAAAACTACTTCGGTATCGGGTTTGTGTTTTTTGTTTTCTGCAATAAAAACTGTTGTTCCAATTGTAGCTTGTTCAAAAACAAAATGGTCGAAGATTGCAAGTGTTTGAATATTCAAATTATCTAGTAATGTTTTTCTCACAATGCTGTTGCTACTGGTGGTAAGCAATGCTTCAGGAACAATAAATGAAAAATATTTTGGTTTTAGTTTTGCGATTTTTTCAATAAATAGTTGAAATAAATTTTTTGAACTTCCTCCGTGTATACTTTTATAGTTTTGATTGTAATACTCTAAAATATCGTTGTCAGTATTGTTTTTGGTGAGTTTTAAATATGGTGGATTTCCAATAATACAGTCGAAGCCGTTTTTGTCAAAAATTTCTTTGAATTCTTTTTTCCAATCAAAAGCATTTATTTTTTTCTCTGATGCAGATTCAAAATCAAATTGATTACCATAAAAATCATTTGCTATCAATGAATTACCGCATTTAATATTTCTGTCCAAGTTTGGCAATACTCTTTCGTGCCAAAGTGAGAATTGAGATTGAATAGAGGCTTGTGTTTGATTTTCCATTGCTTTTAACATCAATGAAAGTTTTGTTACTTCTACCGCTTGTGAATCTAAATCCACACCATAAATATTGTTAATCAATATTTGTTTTTTAGTATTTGCAGTTAAATACCCATTAATATCTAAAGGATTTTCTTTGCCTTGTTTTTTAGTAGAAAATGTTTGTTTTGTATAATATTCCTGATGATAATTAATTAGATAGTCAAACGCTGCAATCAAAAAACTACCACTGCCGCAGGCAGGATCGAGTATTTTAATTTTTGAAATTTGTTCAAGTGTTTTACCAATAATGAGTTTGCCAAGTGTATTTTCAACTATAAATCGCACTACATACTCGGGTGTGTAAAACACTCCATTTGCTTCTCTGACTTCGGGTTTAGGTTCTATTTTTACCCGATGCCCGGCAGTTAATCGAATAACACTTCCAAGAAATTGTTCGTAAGCATATCCTAAGATTTCAACAGGTATGTAGTCAAATTTATAAATTGATTTGTCGGGATATAAATTGTCAATTATCAGTTTTAGTGCTTTGTTATCTATTACTAATTTTTTGGAAATATGATCTTTTTTAAAATCAAAAAGTCCAGAGTTATATTTTTCGTCTGCTTTTAAAAATAGTTGATAAAGATTTTGGTAAAAATCTCCGTCTGCAACTGCGGATTTTAAATCACCATCTGGTTCTATGTTCCGGGCTTCACAAAAACGCAAAAATATTATTCGATTTATAGTTTGTTGAACACTATAGTTTATTTCTTCTTCTGTGAATGATAAATTTCTAATAGCAATGTTAGTTGCAATTTCGTGTCGCCAAATTTCCAACGTATTTAAGAAGTCCTTATCAACCGTTTCAGTTGCTTTCTCATTATTCTTTGATGCGTAAATTTCCAAGCTGTCCTGTAAGACGGCCTGTCTTGAAAATGTGTCCCAAAGGAAATCAAACTTACTTAAGTAATCTTTGTAAGTGAAGTATTCTAAGCGTGAAATGTTAGGCTTGTCGCCTACTTTAGGTTTTTTTTGG
>JANOOI010000390.1:0-8859 GCA_031421235.1 Bdellovibrio sp. | reverse complement strand
ATCAGATATGGCAATTAATGATTCTGGAACTTTCTCATCTTTATGTCAGCACGCTCTTAAATAGGGTGATGAAAACTGAAAGATAAAATAAGTTTTAATAAAAAGGCGGGGGAGATCTCGCCTTTTTGTTTTTAGGTGTTGATGAGTTTTGAAACTGACGAGTTTAGTTACTGATTAGGTAAATATGAAGCTAGAAAATAAAAAATTTGAAACTAGAAAAAAAGAGCATATCGTTTGGGCGTTGAATTCAAAAACTCAATCTCAAACGGATGATCATTTTGATTGGATCAGATTACTTCATAAGCCCTTACCTGAAATTAATTTATCTAACGTCAGTTTAAAAACTACACTTTTAAAAAAAGAATTTTCTTCTCCTCATTTTATAAGCTCAATGACAGCAGGGCATGCTGAAAGTCTAAAAATTAATTTACGATTAGCCGAAGCAGCAGCCGAAAAAAATTGGTTGATGTGTGTTGGTTCGCAGCGCCGTGAATTAACAGATCTGAAAGCTCAGAAAGAATGGAAATCGATCCGAAAGCTGTCGCCAAAAACACAATTTCTTTCAAATATCGGTTTGGAAGAACTAATTCATGTACCTTTAAAAAATATTCTCAAATTAACTGAAAATCTTGAGTCTTTAGGTCTCATCGTGCACGTGAATCCCCTACAAGAAGCTTTACAAAAAAAAGATCAAGCTAATTTCTCTGGTGGATATAAAGCCATTGAAAAATTAGTTCGTGCAGCCAATGTTCCAGTGCTTGTTAAAGAAGTTGGTTTTGGTATAGATCCAGAAACAGCTAAAAAACTTTTTAGTCTTGGGGTTTCTGTTGTTGATGTATCTGGTAAAGGGGGAACCCATTGGGGACTTCTTGAAGGTCTGCGACATCAAAAAAGCAAAAATAATTTATTTGAAACAAGTCTTGCTTTTACAGACTGGGGCTATTCCACAATTGAATCCCTGTTAATGTGCAATAGTTTACTAAAAAAGAACACAGTTTGGGCCTCTGGTGGCATTAGAAACGGCGTGCATTCGGCAAAATGTCTAGCCTTGGGTGCGAAAGCTGTAGGTATAGCCCAGCCTTTAATGAAAGCGGCGATTGTTTCTAAATTGAAAGTGTTAAATGTCATGGATCAGTTTGATTATGAATTGAAAGTCGCACTATTCTGCACGGGTGTGGTAAACTTAAAACAACTCGAAACGAAAAAGGTTTGGGACTTTTTATGAAGCTTTCAGAAATTTTCAAAGGCTTTTCAAAATTAAGTTATAACGAAAGATTAGACCTTCTAAAACAGGCAGCTGTCATTGATTCAGCTGATGTATCTTTTTTAAAAAACGGTGGGTTGCAGTCAATTGATTTAGGTGAAAAATTTATTGAAAATGTTATCGGCTATTTTCAATTACCGATGGGTATCGCCACACATTTTAAAATTGATGATAAAGACATCGTTATACCAATGGCTGTTGAAGAAACATCGATTGTTGCAGCAGCCAGCAAAACAGCTAAATGGATTCGTGAAAATGGTGAAATAAAAACTGAAGTTTTAGGTCAAGACATCATTGGCCAAATTCAATTTGCACATGTTAAAAGCCCTGAAGATTTTAAAAATAAAATTCTGAGCCAGAAAAACTTTTTAATCTCTATCGCTAATAAAGAAGTCGCTTTTGGTCTGGTTAATCGCGGTGGTGGGGTCACTGACATTAAAGTACGTATTCTTGACCGTGAAGACGAAGGTTTTATGGGTGTAGTGCACGTTCACATGAATCCGTGTGATGCAATGGGTGCAAACATCATTAATCAGGTTTGTGAATTTTTAAAAACACCTCTGCAAGATTACACATCTGAAAAAGTCACGATGTGCATCCTTTCAAATTTAGTAGATACAAAGTTAACTAAAGCCGTAGTGACATTGCACAACATCGATTTAGATTTAGCACAAAAAATTGAAGAAGCTTCCAGATTTGCTGAACTTGATCCTTATCGTGCAGCCACAAACAACAAAGGCGTACTGAACGGAATTGATCCTATATTGATTGCGACAGGAAACGACTGGCGCGCTGTCGAAGCGGGTCTTCACGCCTATGCAGCATCGACAGGTCGTTATACATCAATTACAAAATGGCGGGTGCAGTACAATTCTGATTTGCAGCCAGCACTTGCCAATAAACAACCAGATCATAAATTAGTTGGTGAATTGATTGCACCAATTGTTGTTGGCACAGTCGGTGGGGTTACATCTTTACATCCGATGGCCAAATTAGGTCTTAAAATTTTAAATGTTAAATCAGCTTCTGAATTATCACGTGTTATGGCAGCAGTGGGATTAGTCCAAAACCTTGGGGCTTTGCGAGCACTGACTACAGTGGGAATTATTGAAGGGCATATGAAACTTCATATTAAAAATTTGTCATTAGGCGCAGGTGCGACGGATACTGAAATGCCATTTATGGTGAAAAAACTAGAAGAAATTTTATCACTTAGAAAACGAATTTCATTAACGAATGCCGTTGAAGTACTTAATGATCTTCGTCGTAAAAGCGAGACTTAGATTTTGCAAATAGCCGGTAAAACATTTTTATCTGGTGAATATGCAGTTCTTGAAGGTGGCTCGGCAATTGGCCTTGCTACAAAGCCTTATTTTGAATTTTCTGATACAGAAAAACCTGATTTTGAAAGAATAAACATTCATTCTAGCAGTGCTGCGGGGTTATACCTTCATTCAAAACGTCAAAAAATTGATAATCTATATATTAAAAATGGGTACGGAGTTGGTGGATTTGGTCAATCAACAGCTGAATTTATTTATGTATGGTTGAAGATGAATCAACAAACATGGCCATTAGCAAAAAATCTTCATTTAAAAATATATCAGGATTATTTAAATTTATTTTCACAGGACATAAAAACTAAACCCAGTGGTGCTGATTTACTGACTCAAATAAACAGCGGCGTATCCATTTTTAAAAATGATCAAACAGCCGATGTGACTTCTATGCTGTGGCCGTTTAATAATTATGAAGTACTTGTCTTTTCGACGGGTTTAAAAATTAAAACACATGAGCATTTACAAACATTAGACAGGAAGCACTGTCGTGATTTAGTTGGGTTAAGCCATGAAGTAGTTAATAGTTTCAAAAATCAAAACAGTGATCAGTTTTTACAAACATTGAAAATCTGGATAAAAACTTTGGAAGACAAGGGCTTAACTGATCCAAACGTATCAAAAATAGCTAAGGCATTTAAGGCTCAGTTTAGTGATTGTGTTTTTAAACCCTGTGGAGCTTTAGGGGCTGATGTTGTGGCTATCATTGTGCCGAAGACAACAGTAAAAGCGGTGATAAATTACGCAAACACAGTTAATTTTAAATACCAAACCAGCAGTTCTGATTTGTCATTATTATAGCCATTTGTTAGGTTAGACGCATATGATTTCTGCAATGCAATTAGAGCTCAAACTTTCGACTGATCCAAAGTGGTGTATAGCATCGGCACCTTCTAATATTGCTTTAATTAAGTATATGGGAAAAATTGATTCAATAAATAACAAAGCAACTAATTCATCGATATCTTGGACATTAAACTCTTTGCGTAGTTTTGTACGAATTAAGAAAAACCCCCAATCAAGCCAAGACACTTGGTCAGCTTTAATTGATAACGAATTAAAACCAATTCAATTAACAGAAACTGGATCTAAAAAATTTCTTAATTTTTTTCAAAATTTAAAAAATCAATTTGGTTTAGATGGATTTTTTGAAATCCAGTCAGCTAATAATTTTCCATCAGATTGCGGCCTGGCTAGCTCAGCCAGTAGCTTTGCTGCTTTAACGAAAGTGGCTTACAAATATGCAAGGGTTTACGAAGATCATCCGGAAAAAACTGATCTGGAATTAGCATTGATTTCAAAAACAGGTTCAGGATCATCGTGTCGTTCGTTTTTTTCACCGTGGGCAGCATGGTCTGGTGATCAAGTTAATACTGTTGAATTACCTTACAAGAATTTAAATCATATGGTTATTTTGTGCGACGAGGCGGTTAAAACCGTTTCATCAAGTCAGGCGCACAAATCAGTGCTGACTTCAGATTTATTTCCTGGCCGTGTAGAGCGTGCTGAAAAGCGTTTAACAGAATTAAAATCCGCATTTAATTCACAAGACTGGAATTTAGCTGTTGATATTTGTTGGAATGAATTCTGGGACATGCATAATTTATTTCACACATCAAAACCTGCTTTTCAATACATGAATGGCGATTGTATGAATGCCTTGAATCGACTATTGGCATTAAGAAATGAAACAAAAAAATCACCATTAATAACAATGGATGCGGGCAGTAACATTCATTTATTGTTTAATGAGGATCAAAACGATTTATATAAAAGCTACCAAGCTGAGTTTTCAAAATCCTATAAATTATGGACTGAACAATGACCGCTCAAGACCTAAAAAATGTTTGGTCGAAAACAATTCCTGGAAAATGGATCTTATTTGGTGAACATGCTGTTTTACGTGGAGGCAAAGCTATTGTATTTCCATTAATGGCCCAGCACTTAAATTTAAATTACATCAAAAATAATTCAAGCTTTACAGTTCAATTAATAGAAAACAAATCACAAGCGCTCGAAAACGTAATTCAAACAACGATAGACCGCGTGCTTTCGATGTGCGATTTAAAACGCCAACAACTGAGCGGCACATTAATTATTGATGCCCATATTGAATTTGGTGCAGGCATGGGGGCTTCTGCGACTTTAGCTGTGGGTTTTACAGAATTTTTGATTTATTTAGGCTATTTAAAGGCTGACCAGGCCTATACTTTCGCTAAAAAAATTGAAGATATTTTTCACGGTGAAAGCAGCGGCGTTGATGTGGCTGTTACGCTCAATCAAAAAGCACTGATTTTTGAGTGTTCAAAAGAAAATCATTTTTTAGAAAACGTGAAATTACCTAGATTATATTTATCTTATTCTGGTGTTCGCGGAGTCACCAAAGATTGTGTCACCCAAGTTAAGAAATTATTTGAATCTGATCCACAGCTTGCTGAATCTATTGATCGTGATATGAAAAGCTGTTCCGATGAATTTATTGCGAAACATAATAGTTGGTCGTTTGATGATTGGATTTCACATATTGAAAAAGCGCAAAGTTGTTTTGATCGCTGGCAGCTTGTGCCCATTGAGGTCAAAAAACATCGAAAACTTTTAGCTGACCATGGCGCGAAGGCCAGTAAGTTAACAGGTTCTGGTGGCGGTGGTTATGTGTTAAGTCTGTGGGATATTGACCCGCCACAATCTATAATTAAATCTTTAATCCCCTTATCTGAGAAAGCATAACAATGAAGAAGTTAGTGATTATTCCAACCTATAATGAAATCGAAAACATGAAGCAGTTATTGCCAATTTTAATGAAGCTGGATTCACAGTTTGATGTGCTTGTGGTCGATGACAATTCACCAGACGGCACAGCCACATTCGTTGAAAAATTTAGTCGCGCATCATTAGAAAATAGCCGAGTGAATATTTTAAATCGACCGCAAAAGCAGGGGCTAGGTAAAGCCTATATTGCAGGGTTTAAATGGGGTTTAGAAAAAAAATATGATGTTTTAACAGAAATGGATGCAGATTTTTCGCATGCTCCAGAACATCTTGTTCAAATATTAAAAGCAATCGAATCCACAGATGTTGTTATTGGTTCAAGGTATGTTGCAGGCGGTGGAACAGTTAACTGGAGTCTTTTCAGGAAGATCATCTCGCGTGGTGGAAGTCTTTATTCAAGATTAATCTTAGGTTACCCCATTAATGATTGGACGGGCGGTTTTAATTCGTGGAAAAAAGAAGTTCTTGAAAAAATAGATTTAGACACAATTAAATCAAATGGCTATTCATTTCAAATTGAACTTAAATATAAAGCCTTAAAAAATAATTTCAAAGTTCTTGAAATCCCCATTATTTTTGAAGACCGCAGGGTCGGACAAAGCAAAATGTCTTTAAAAATCGTGTTAGAAGCATTTTACAAAGTGTGGATGATCAGACAGTATTAGCTATTGCGGGCCAATTATTTACGGTTAATTTCCCAAAATGCAATTGATGCAGAAACTGTCGCATTTAAAGATTCGATACTTGTTGTTGGAATAGTAATCAGATTCATTTTGTTTTTTTGTGACGGGGTTAACTGTAAGCCAGGGCCTTCTTCGCCGATCCATAATCTGAAATTTGCCGGCCATTTAACTGTGTTAATGGCTTTGCCTTTAAGATCTAGGGCAAAGTTTTCTCCTGTGATAGGTATCGCATTTATTTTTTGCAACACTGTATAAAAATCAGCAGTCAACACAGCCCCTGCAGACGCTTTGACCGAATTTGGTAAAAATGGATGGCAGGCTTCTTGGGTTAAAACTATTTTTTGAATACCAAAGCCCGCAGCCGATCTGACAAGTGCTCCTAAATTACGAGGATCACCCAAAGGTAAAATAACTTGAACACCGCAAGCCTCTTTACTTAAATCAATTGTTTCAAAATCATCACATTCTAAAACTAATAAAGGATGATGAGTCCCCAGTGGGTCCAATTCATTAAATAAATCTTGGGAAACTTTAATGGTGTTAAATGGGTATTTAACAAAATACTTTTCGCTAACCACAACTAAATGAACTTTAAACTTTTTATTTTTTGCACGAATAAATTCTTTAATCAGTTTATCACCCATTAAGAAAAACAATTTATGTTCTTTAATCCCTTTAGCAGTTAAAAGTTGTTTTAACTTTCTGTAAAGCGGGTTGTCTTTGGAAGTAATGGTTTGTTCGGCTTTTTGTTTATTTTTTTCTAGTGTAGTCATTTCAATCGTACTTTCTCAAAAACTGTCGTTCAGAAGAATATCATTATCATCATCTTCAGGTAATGCAGCATTTTTAATTTTTTAAAAACCACTAATCGTCTATGGTTTTTAGTTTTAGGTAAATCGTAGGCTAGATTATGGGTCATTTCATAAAATTCTGAAAACTCTTTAATTGCTTTTTCGATTTCAGAATCAACATTAGGCCCCTTCATGAAATAAACTTCGCCGCCAACCTGTACGCAGCTTAAAGTATTTCGTAAAGTGTTAGAAATATCTTCAACTGCCCGGGTGATGACTCCGTTAACTGGATAAACGAAGTGCTCATTAATATTGCGGCCGATAATGTCCAAGTTATTTAATTTTAATTCTGATCTGACTTGCTTTAAAAATTCGACTCTTTTTTGGACACCTTCGCCTAAGATAATTTTTTCTTCAGGATAACGAATTTTTAGCGGAATCCCTGGAAATCCAGGACCAGTTCCCACATCGATCAATGGAAACTTAAGATCAATCATTTCAGTAATAATCAGACTATCAATAAAATGTTTTATAGCCACATCGTTTAACTTCATCAGTCGGGTAAAATTTTGATGCTCTTGATTTTTCATCAGTATTTCGTAGAACCGGGCAAGCTGCATACGTTCTTCATGTGAACATTTAAAATTATGATTTCTAAAAATATCAGCCATGCGATCATTGGCTTCATTGGCTGAATAAATTTGATCTGGTTTTTTATGCTTCCCTTTTAATGAATCCACGGAAATATTTTTTGACGCGATGGCTTTAGCGTAGCCAGGTCGCTTCTTATAGGGGGATTCATTTTCTTTATTTTTATGCGCCACAATAAACCTCAGGTAGAAAGCTATAACATAGGCCTAAATGCTTGAAAAGACTAAAATTATTCATATAATAAACTTATGTCAAACAGCCATTCACAAAGCCAATTAAACGATATAAAGCAAAACGCCGTAAAAGATTTTCAAAAAGCGGCCAGTTCGCAGGAACTTTACAACTTCAAAGTCCAATATTTAGGGAAAAGTGGAGCTTTAACTGAAGCCATGAAATTAATGACCAGCCTTCCAAAAGAGGAAAAACCGCTGTTTGGAAAAATGGTTAATGAAGTAAAAGCTGAGCTTGAAAAAATCTACGAAAGTTGTGAATCTGGTCTTAAAAATCAAGAGATTGCACAAAAAATGTCTTCAGAAAAATTAGACTTAACAATGTCTGTTAGTTCAAGTGAAGCGGGTTGTGAACATCCTATTTACAAAGTCACTCATGAAATATTTTCGATTATGTCACGTTTAGGGTATTCAATTCGTACGGGACCGTTGATAGAAAAAGACTACTATAATTTTGAAGCCTTAAACATTCCAGCTGATCATCCAGCCCGCGACATGCAGGATACTTTTTTTATCGATGACACCCATGTGTTACGTACGCACACATCTCCGATTCAAATTCATAGTTTAGAAAATGAAAAACCACCTTTGCGTATTATTGGCACTGGCCCTGTTTTCAGATGCGACAGTGATATTTCACATTTACCTAACTTTCATCAGATTGAAGGTATGTGTGTGGATCATAAAATCTCAATGTCTGATCTTAAAGGCACGATTTCATTTTTTGTCAGCGAATTTTTTGGTGCCGGATTAAAAACCAGGTTTCGTCCAAGTTTTTTTCCATTTACTGAACCTTCAGCGGAAGTCGACTGTTCATGTCCGATTTGTAAAGGTAAAGGTTGTTCTTTGTGCAAACAATCGGGGTGGATCGAAATCGGTGGCTGCGGTTTAATTAATCCTAAAGTTTTTGAAAATGCAAAAGTGCCTTACCCTGAATGGCAAGGTTTTGCTTTTGGTTTCGGAATTGAACGAATGGCTATTATTAAATACGGCGTCGATGATATTAGAAATTTTCCGAAAAACGATGTTCCTTTTATAAAACACTTTAACGAAATACTCTAAAAGGTTTTATTTATGAAAATGTCCTTAAAATGGTTAAATGATTTTGTTGATGTCTCTGAATTTTATTCTAAA
>JANOOI010000389.1:0-2864 GCA_031421235.1 Bdellovibrio sp. | reverse complement strand
GGGTTTTCTAAATCAAAATCTGAAATCAAATTAAGATAAAATATGTTTTTCTGAGATATGAATTCAGCATATGCATCTGGAAAGCATTTGTAGTTTTTTTCTAAACACAGATTGCGATAATCGGTCCAGGTTACATTTTGGCTTGGCACTAGGACCACTTGTGCAAAAGCAGTTGAAAATGACATAAGAATTAGAAAAATGATGTGATAGGCCTGCATATTAAATACCTGAACTTTCTATCACTATTTTTTTAGTGGTTTTGAGGTTAGTCGAATTAATAGCGTTGTTTTCTGCGGTTTGTTTGTTTTGCACAGCAGCCCAGTAAGGTCCTACAAATGCTGTTAATTGATTTTCTAGCTTGTTAGGAATCAGAACTGAATAGGTCGATGAATCGCCTGAAGGACGAACAATTTTTACTTTGGATAAAACTTTAACCACACGTTGAGTATTCATATCAGTGGTGTAGATATCCACAATACCGTACTGGTCAATCAAATGTGATATGGCCTGGGCATTAGTTAATTCGATCGGATAAATGACGTAATTTTCAGGAATTAAAGTATCCAAAGTTATTTTTTTCTGCTGAGTTCTGACGTCAGGACTTCGCTCGCAAAAACTAAGGCAATAAATAAATACAAACAAACAAAAGATAAAAAGTAAGTGCTTGTAGGGATCAGTTAAGTTTTTAATTTTGGTTGTGAATGTTTGCATTATTGGCCTTTTCTTGAAATTTTATAATTTTCGGCTTTCAAATTCTTTGCTCGATTGACTTGTTCAAAGGCTTTTAACAGCGCTGCGAATAACAACAGCATAAAAACCATTTCTATTAAAACTTGCCCTGATTTATTTTTATGGACCATTGCTTTTCTCCAAACTGGGGAACGGCTGCGCACTTCAATTTCAGCTCATTATTCCAAAACACAAGGTTCTGAAATTGATTCATTATTTTAAATGAATAATGCCAAATGAAGGACAAGCTCTGTAAGGTCTGAGCCTTATTTTTAAGAACATAATTCGGACCCAATCCGCCTTCTGGGTCTGCTGCAAAGGCTATTTCGGATTTATGGTTTATGTTAAAATTTGTCTGGGCTTGTATAATCGATTTCCAGTACGACAATTCCAATCCAATATGATTACTTATTTTATTAATAATAGATTGGGTTTCATAAACCAGCAAAAAGTTAATCTGACTTAGCAGTGCTTTTTGTAACAGATCCAATTGTTGCTGCTGTTTGTATAAAGCCATTAATTTTTTTTGCAGTACCGCTACTAAACTCATTTGTGCATTTATTGTGGCCACAGCCAAGGCGATCTGTGTGATCTTGATTTCTGTTCTTAAAGCGGTTGATAGCGGGTTCATTTGAATAAGCTTTCTTTCAAGTCGTAATATTTTTTTCTGGCTGGCCAACGATTCCAGTAGGCAAGTTTTTCTGACATAATTTTTAACAGCGACCAAATGTATGGAAAAACTCAGAATAAAGTAAAGACTAATAAAAATGATCATTAGATTTAGGCTAGCTAGGCTAATAAAACCTTTAGAATTTTTCATTAAAAGAATGTCTTTCAAGTGTTCTATGTAAGTTAAATTGTTGAACAAGCTGACCGCTTAGTTTTAACTGGATTGTGATGTCATTTTTTTGAAGGACTACCGATTTAATTTTAAAGTGCAAATTCTTAAGTTCGAAATTCATTTGGTCTGCACAGTGGTTTTTACTTTGTCGAGCGTCTTCTAATTCGCACAGCAAGCGGGTCTCCATAATTTCAGAAAGAGCCAGTTCATGAATTGACCCAAGCCCTTGTTGCATGAACGTTAAAATCATAACGCCGGCTAAAATTAAAACAGCCAAAGATTCTAGGACGGCTTGGCCTTTTTGATTAATTACTTTTTCTGGCGCCATCTAAAAAATTCGATAGATCTTTTTGTTCAATGAATGAATCTGATGCATTTTCGGCCTGTAGCTCAGTTTGTTTTTTTGCGCCTAAAGCCCGATTGATGTTTTCATATTTTTTGCTGAGATTATGGCCCACCACCCGAACAACACCCAGTGTGGCAACTGCAATGAGCGCCACTAACATAAGATATTCGATTAAGCCTTGGCCTTTTTTATTAAACGCTAATTTTTTGTTGGTTTTTGTATACATGAAGCCTCCGTGAAGAAGGCTTTGCAAAGACCTTATCTAGTTATATTGATCTAGATAAGGTTATTAGCTCCGGATGTCGGATTATTAAGATTACTTTTTAGTTTTTTTAGTGACAGCTTTAGCAGCTGGTTTAGCTTTAGCAGCTGGTTTAGTCAGTTGTTTTGCTTTAGCCATTTTTCCAGGTGCGACTACTTTTGGTGCCGCTTTAACTGCAGGCTTAGCAGCAGTCTTCGGGGCTATAATTTTAGGAGCAACTACTTTAGGAGTTACAACTTTTGCTTCAATTTTAGGTATAATGATTTTTGGTTCTGCTTTAGCTGCCGCAGCTTTTTTAACTTCAAGAGCATCAATTTTATTTTGCTTTTGAGTTTCAGTTTTTTGGGCTTTTTTAGCGGCTTTGCGGCCCGTAACAATACGATCTAAAATTTCATAAGCTTCTTTTTGTAAATCATTTTCAAAAATAAAACGGTAGAAACCTTCTATTTCAGGGCTATGACGAAATTTTTTAAGGGAAGTAGGCAGGTTTTCAGACTGAACGAAATCGATTGAGTTTCCATCTTTAGATAATTTAACTTTTTCAGCCACTGTGTGCCCCTTGTTAGTGAATAGCGGCTAATCTAAAGCAAAATAATCAGCGGGTCAAGAAACGAGTTATCGCGCTGTGTATTGTAAGCTATTGAAATCTTTAGTTTATTTGGTAGATTAATGAGGATATATCAAAG
>JANOOI010000388.1:0-6159 GCA_031421235.1 Bdellovibrio sp. | reverse complement strand
GCCTGAGGTAAATTTAAACCACTTTCTTCAGAATATTTAATTAATTTTTCAAGTGTTGTTTCACCAAGACCACGTGGTGGTAAATTAATAATTCGTCTGAATGAAACTTCGTCATCATTTAAAGATTGCTTAATATAAGCTAACCAGTCTTTGGCTTCTTTACGATCAAATATTGAAGTGCCACCTGTGATTGAATACGGGATTTGGTTTCGTCTTAAAGAAGCCTCAATAAAAGCACCCTGAGTATTTGATCGGTATAAAATGGCTATATCTTTTTCTTTAATACTTTTTTGTTTTAACATTTGAATTTCACGACAAACAAAATCAGCTTCTTCGTCTTCGTTATCTAATACAAAAACTTCGGGCTTTGTGTGCAAGCTGTTTTTTAATTTTTCAGAACGAAGTACTTTACCATGCCTTTTTGAATTTTTTGCAATCACAGCATTACCAAGATCTAGAATCACTGAACTTGACCGATAATTTCGTTCAAGCTTGATTACCTGACACTGTTCAAAATTTCTAGGAAATTGTAAAATATTTTGAATCTCAGCCCCGCGCCAGCCATAGATCGATTGATCATCATCACCGACCACAGATAAATTTAAACTTTTTTGAGATATCTGATCAATAAGCTTCATTTGTATAGAATTTGTATCTTGAAATTCGTCTACCATGATTTGTTGAAAACGATCTTGTACGCCTTCAAGCACATCGGGATGACTTTTAAATAATCGCAAAGGCTCTAATAACAATCCTTCAAAATCGACTACGCCAAACTTTAACAATTCTTTTTCATAAAGGGGTTTTAAAACTTCGGCCATTTCGTGGTATTCTTCTAACTGGCCGACTGGCAAATTTTTTCCAGCACGTAGAGTGTTCACAAGTTCTAAAACTTTTGAAAAATCAAATTTGTCTTTTGTGGTGTTTCGAATATTTTTAGCTAAATCTTTTAAAATAGATTGTGAATCTGATTGGTCAAGTATTCCAAATTGTGTTGGTAATCCTAATAATTTATGATTTTTTCGCAAAAGCTGTAATCCAAAAGAATGAAAAGTCCCCGTCCAAAGGCCTTTTGATTTGATACCCACTTTTTGTTGGACCCGGTGTTTTAATTCTTTGGCGGCCTTGTTCGTAAAAGTCAGAACACAGATATTTTCAGCTTTTGCAATTTTTTCATCCATCAGCCGGCCTGTTCTAGAAACCAATACTGTTGTCTTACCAGAACCTGCGCCAGCTAAAATAAGCAGCGGGCCATAGTCATGACATACAGCTTGAGCCTGCTCTGGATTAAGACCTTCTAACCATTTCACAAATATGATCTATTCTAAAATCAGGTTAAACACGACAATGCATAAGAGTGCGAACTTCGTCTGTGAAGATCACATCAATTTTATGGTCGTAAGCTTTGGTCACAAAACCGATTCCAAATTTAGGATGAGAAATTTTTTGTGTTTCCTTAAACTGAGATTTTGTTGAATAAACAACAGGTTCTTGGCTTAGTTTGTTTTGATTGTAAATTTCGTATTGTCCTTTGTGAGAACGTGCTGACTGCCCGACTTTCTTAGCTGCAGCTGCGATCGATTGCTTGCTTGTTCCAGCCTTAGGTAAAGAATACGTTTTTTTGCTGTGGCAAACTTCGCATTCAATTTTGGCAGCTTTGCTTGACGTGTGAGCCAAAACTTTGTGATAGCGATCAGCTTCACATTTTTTGCACATTGTATAAAACGATTTGGCCACTGGCGGTAAAGTTAATTCGCTCATGAGTTATCTTTCTTTTTTCTGGTGATAAACTGTTAATTTATCAGTTAATTTTTTTTGTCCGATTTCTAAAGCACTTAAATAATAAGGTCCTTCTAAATTTTGAATTTTCTTTTGCACATTGATCATTGATTTTTCATCAGCGGGATCAATTTCAAAACCAGATGGTCCATATTTTTCTACAAAAGAAAAATCATCTTCTTTAGTGAAAAATTTTTCCCATGATTCTGTTTTGACTTCACATCGGTACGTCATGGTTTTTGCATGCGTGTGAAGCGGCGCATAGGCCCCGATCATTTCCAAGTGACCATAATGTGAATGCAGTTTTAAAGACGGGCTACCCCATTGGGTCATGCCAGAACACAATTCAACGTTCGCGTACCATAAAGCAAAAGCTTTAGATAAAAATCCTAAGCCGTACATTTGATGTTCTTTAGGTATTATTGAATTGATTGCACAAAGATCGTAAGCCACCCATTCACCTTTGTGCATCGTAGGAATAATAATGAATAAAGATAAAGGGCACCATTCATTTTCATCAGAATAATTTAAAGTCTCGCGAATGACTTTAGGAATTTTTTTTGTGCGTCCAGCAAAGCCCGCAATAAAACCTGGCATCGCCGCACAGTCGTAAAACACCCAACGCGGTATAGCTAAGTCTTGTTTTCCGAAAGCTTTCCATTCCATTTCATAAATCGCGTTAGCAAAAGGAAGTTCATCAAGGCTTAATGGGTTTTTGTAAATAGGTTCTTTTTTAAACCAATCCAATTTATGTCTTGTACCAGGATTGTTGATTTTATTTTCAGGACGAACAAAGACGTAAGGTCTTATGTCATCTGAATCTAACCAACTGGCTTTGGACAATAATGGATTCATCGATTATTTACCCAACGGTGAAATCATGGTTTCAGGTTTTACGACTTCATCAAATTTTTCTGCCGTTAATAATCCAGATTTAATAGCTTCTTCTTTTAAAGTCGTTCCGTTTTTGTGCGCTGTCTTTGCAATTTTAGCTGCGTTGTCGTAACCAATATGTGGATTTAAAGCTGTCACAAGCATTAATGAATTTTCTAAATGTTTTTTGATCTGCGAAGTATTTGCTGTAATTCCAGAAACACAGTGATCAACAAAGCTGTCACAGGCATCAGAAATCAAGCGAATTGAATTTAAACAATTAAAGACAATTACTGGCTTAAAAACATTTAATTCAAAATGTCCTGTCGCCCCACCAATGTTTACAGCCACATCATTACCTAACACTTGTGCGCACACCATTGTCATGGCTTCAGATTGTGTGGGGTTGACTTTACCAGGCATAATTGAAGACCCTGGTTCGTTTTCGGGTAAATTTAATTCTCCGAATCCACAACGTGGACCAGAACCTAGTAAACGGATATCATTGGCAATTTTCATTAATGACACAGCAATTGTTTTTAAAGCACCGTGCACTTCAACTAAAGCATCATGTGAAGCTAAGGCTTCAAATTTATTCGGAGCCGTCACAAAGGGAATTTTTGTTTCACGCGCAATCATTGCAGCGGCTTTGACCGGAAAATCAATATGTGTGTTTAATCCAGTTCCCACAGCCGTTCCGCCTAAGGCCAATTCATGAAGATGTGGTAATACGTTTTTAACCCGTTGAATTGAATTTTTCATTTGCGTCGCATAGCCAGAAAATTCCTGGCCTAACGTTAACGGTGTTGCATCCATCAAATGAGTCCTGCCAATTTTAACAATACTTTTAAATTCATTCGATTTCGCATCTAAAGATTTATAAATTTTTTCTAGCATCGGTAATAAACGATTGTGAATACGTTCAGCTACAGCGATATGCATCGCCGTTGGAAAAGTGTCGTTTGAACTTTGCCCTTTGTTCACATCATCATTGGGATGGATAGCCTTGTTTGGTAAAGTTAAATTTTGCAGTGTCATCGCGCGATTTGCGATCACTTCATTTGAATTCATATTTGTTTGCGTTCCAGATCCTGTTTGCCAAACCACCAATGGAAAGTGCGCATCAAGACTACCGCTGATCACTTCGTCGGCGGCTTTAATAATAAATTCAGATTTTGTTTTATCAAGTAAGCCTAATTCAGCGTTAGTCATGGCAGCGCATTTTTTTAAAACGCCTAACGCTTTAATCATTTCACGGGGGAATTTGTCCCCACCGATTTTAAAATTTTCAGTCGAACGTTGAGTTTGAGCTCCCCATAAAGCGTATGCTGGAACTTTCACATCACCCATGGTGTCTTTTTCAATACGGAAATCAGTTTGTGAATTTTGTTCAGTCATTACTTACCTCTATAACTACTTACTTCTATAAACCTGTTCTATTAACTTGCCCTACGCTGGCTTGGTCTGTGGGGTATATAACAAGTTCTTGAATGTTAACATGTGGGGGCTGTTCAACACACCATAAAATATTAAGCGCAATATCCATTGGACTAAGCGGCGTCATACCCGCATAAACAGCATCAGCTTTTTGCTGATTTCCTAAGCGAACAAGACTAAAATCACTATTCACCATACCGGGTTCGATGTTGGTCACGCGAACACCGGTGCCTTTTAAATCCATACGAAAGCCTTCGCTCAGTGCGCGAACTGCAAATTTAGTGGCGCAATAAACAGCTCCGCCTTCGTAAACGAGTCGTCCTGCCACAGATCCTAAATTAATAATATGACCTTTGTTTTTGATGATTGAATCAAAACAATCACGCGTAAGCCACAGTAAGCCCTTGATATTTGTATCAATCATCGCATCCCAGTCTGAAGTTTTTGCTTTTTGCACAAGCTCTGTTCCCTGTGCCAGTCCTGCGTTATTAATTAGAATCTGAATATCAATTTTAGATTTTTTAATTTTTGCTGAAAGATTTGCAACCGATTTTTGCGAAGATAAATCGCAAGCCATAATTTCAACTTTTTTAGCGCCCAATTTTAAGCACTGGGCTTGAACCTTTTTAAGCCGATCAACACGCCGAGCTATCAATAAAAGATTATGTTTCTTTTTAGCCATTAGAAAAGCGGTTTGTTCACCAATACCCGCCGATGCCCCAGTGATTAACACGTATGTTTTCATGTAAACACGCTAAAACAGTTACCCGCCGGAATCAAATAAATTGAACTTGCATGGCCTTGTAAGAACCCAATACCATTGAAACACATAAAAAAAGGAGATTTCAATGAAATCAATGATCGCTTTAGCTTTGGTCAGTTTAATGTCTATTTCTGCCTTTGCAGAACAAAAAATAAAATTCAATTTTGTGGGCAAAGAACTCGGCGAAGTTATTGAAACTTACAGCAAAGCCAGTGGCCAAAAATTTGTTATTGATAGCACTGTTCGTGGGAAAATTACTATTTTAAATAACGAAGAAGTCACCTTATCGGAAGCTTTCAATCATTTATCTGCAGCTTTAGCCTTGAATGGTTTTACATATGTAAAAACTGGCGACGTGATGACTGTTCGTAATGCACGCGCAGCCCAACGTGATGGTATCGAAGTTTTCACAAACACTTTACCAAATGCACAACCAACACGTATGGTGATGTGGATTGTTGATTTAAAACATATCAATACAGCTACAGTTCAAAACAATTTAGGTCGTTTAATCAGTTCATCGTATGGTGAAATGCAATCCGTCCACGATAAAAACCAAATTATTGTTTCTGACTGGAGCACATCGATTCCACGTATTGCTGAAATGATTAAAAACTTAGATGTGAAGTCGACTCCACAAATGTTAAAGTTTGCTGCCGAAAATAAAGCTTGGGCTAAAGAATTTGCTAAGAAAAAAGAACAATCTGAAAAAATAATTGCTCCGGAATCTAAAAAAGTTACGGAATAATAACTATAAACGATTTAATAACAAATAGGTCATTTTTGTTGACTAGTCACATTAAATGACCTATCATTAAACCTATGAAAACAATAGGTGCAGCTAAATTTAAAGAACATTGTTTAGGCCTCATTGATGATCTTGATAAAGATGGTCTGATCATCACCAAAAACGGAAAACCTGTGGCTAAAATCATCCCTTTATCTGAGGACAGAAACAATCAAATCGGTAAATTTAAAAACGATATTCAAGTTTTAGGGTCTACATTAAGTACAGGAATTAAGTGGAATGCTGAATCTTGACACCCACATATTGATTGATCTTATGGTTGGTAATTTATCTGCAGCTGAAGAAAATTGTGTCAGAAAAAACGATTGGTGCATATCAGGCATTGTGCTTTGGGAAATTTATAAACTGAACGAAATCGGTCGAATTAAAGTTAATTTTAACAACCCTGAGATTATGAAATTTTTAAATAGCTTAAAAATTTACCCGATTGATATGAAAGTTTTTGAAGCCTTACAACTTATTGATTTTAAATCTGACCCCGCAGACGAGATCATTGCTG
>JANOOI010000387.1:0-3532 GCA_031421235.1 Bdellovibrio sp. | reverse complement strand
TCTGAGCCTCCTGTAACACCAACACCATCTACATCATCGACACCGGTTGTATCAGAAC
The DNA here is from genome assembly GCA_031421235.1 of Bdellovibrio sp. GTDB lineage: Bacteria > Bdellovibrionota > Bdellovibrionia > Bdellovibrionales > Bdellovibrionaceae > Pseudobdellovibrio. The sequence continues at coordinate 3,474 of JANOOI010000387.1, read as the reverse complement.
CTGTAACTCCGATCCCTGCAGACGAAGCACCAACAACACCGCCTGTGACTCCAACACCGTCAACATCGTCTACTCCAGTGGTTTCTGAGCCTACAGTGCCTACAACACCGCCAGTAGTGACTCCAACGCCTTCAACATCATCGACACCGGTTGTTTCGCAACCAACGACACCGACAACACCAGATAATGATGGTGATGACGACGATGACGGCGGAGTAACTGCTCCGACTGATCCGAATGAATGCCCAACTTACAAAAAAGATCACTTTGATTGTCGTAACTGTAAACCTGGTCAACATGACTGCAGACGTTGCATGAAAGATCACAAAGAAAGTACATCAAAAGATAAATACAACAAAAAACATAAAGACTGTAAAAAACCTAAGAAAGAGAAAAAAGATAAAGAAGACAAAAAAGACGATTGCAAAGATAAAGACAAACATAAAGACAAAAAAGACTGTAAAGATAAACATGCAGATAAAAAGAAAGATTGTGATGAATCGAAAAAAGATAAAAAGGCCCATGAACACAAACATCACAACAAGCCGTGCGATCATCAGCACAAACATCAAAAAGACAGACCTTGTGATTTAAAACACTAAAACAAAAATGGGAGCTTAATGCTCCCATTTTTTTTATTTTATTAACGAATAGTTTTTTTTCTAAAGCGCATATTTAAAATTTCAACAACAAACGAAAATGCCATTGCAAAATAAATATAGCCTTTAGATACGTGGCCGCCCATGCCTTCAACAGTTAGCATCACCCCGATCAACAACAAAAACGAAAGCGCTAAAATTTTAATGGTCGGATGCTTTTCAACAAAGTCATTAATTGAACTGGCAGAAATCAACATAATGACCATTGATAACAACATTGCTACAACCATAATTGAAACTTGGCTAACCATTCCCACGGCCGTGATCACTGAATCTAGCGAAAACACGATGTCTAACAAAAGGATTTGAACTAAAATACTTGTTACGTTGGCATATATTTTTTTATTGATATTTGTGTTCGAAGCTTCAGGATGAAGCGCATCTTGCGCGCCTTCAACTTTGTGATGAATTTCATAAGTGGCCTTGGCAATTAAGAATAACCCCCCAGCTAACATAATGATATCACGTCCAGAAAAACCTTTACCCATCACTGTCATGAAAGGTTCTGTTAAACTCATGATCCAACTTAATGAAAATAATAAACCAAGTCTTATGATCAAGGCCAACGTAATCCCGATATTACGGATACGATCACGTTTTGAAGGGTCAAGTTTGGCAACAAGAATTGAAATAAAAATAATATTATCTATCCCCAAAACAGTTTCCATCGCTGTAAGCGTAAATAAGGCAATCAATGTTTCGGTGTTTAAAAATTGTTCCATTTATGGTCCTTCTATCTTTTCTGATTCAACTGTTGTTCAAAGTTTTGATTAAATCTACCCAATGATGTCTATAAACTTCAAGATTTTTTTTCCAATCTTGTTTAAGCTGTGTATTTGATTGATCCGTAATCAGTTTAAAACAATGAAATGGAATTGCATAATCTTTGCAGACTCGTGCAATGGCGTAGGCCTCCATATCGTAAACATCATATTGGTTCGCTGCATTTGCCACTTCAAGAAAATCAGCTGACCCACAAAACCCTTTTTTATCATCAGTCAATGACTGCGATTTAATAAAACTGTTAACTGTCGCTAGCACATCACCACGTAAACAGAATTGATTGATTTCGATGATCTCACCGACCGAAAATTTAATTGATCCCGCAGTGCCAAAATTAAAAATAGCATCTGGTTTATTGAGTATGATTTCTTCAGTACATACCCGCGCCGCAGATATAAGCCCGATCCCTGTATATCTCACAGAATAGCCCTGTTCTTCAAAAATTCCGCCGGATTCATTCTTCAGTGCCACAAGGATAAGCACTTTTTTATAAGGAGTGTTGTGAAATTGGTTCAATTTTGTCTGTGATATTGCCACAGTTTCACAATATCGCTATGACATCATTATGACAACAATAAATCTTAATCAGCAACTTGATCAACATGCTGATGTGGTCGAAAAAATTATCACAACGTGCCAGCGACTGCATGCTAGAAACATGCTTTCTGCAGCCGATGGAAACATCAGTTACCGTGTGAATAATAATTTTATTTTGATCACTCCATCAGGAATTGCAAAAGCTTTCATGACTGCAAAAGATATTGCTATTATTAATATTGAAGGCGCAATTCTTCACGGTAAACCTTCGACTGAACGTTTGATGCATTTAGAAATTTTTAAGACTTGTCAAAAGGCCAAAGCTGTCATTCATGCGCATCCAACAACAGCTATTGCTTGGTCCATTGCCCGCCCCGATATCAATAAACTACCTAGTGATTGTTTATCAGAAGTTATTTTAGCAACCGGTGATATTCCGTTTGCTGAATATGCTCGCCCTGGTACTTCTGCCATGGGTGATGTTCTTAAACCTTTTTTACCGCAGCATCGCGCGCTCATTCTACGTCGTCATGGTGCTGTCACCTGGGGTGAAGATTTAGACGAAGCTCACCGCGGCATGGAGCGAATTGAAAATTCAGCACAGATTTTAGCTGAAGCTATCAAATTGGGCGGTTTACATCCTCTTCCACCAGACGAAGTTCAATATCTTTACGAACACAGAAAAAAAATTGGGGATATTTTATTATAATGGATTTATTAAAACTAGAATCATTAGCCCTTCGTTTTAATTACTCTCAGGATTTAAAGTCTTGTGATTATTTTATTTTAGATCAAACTTTACTACCACAAAATGAAACTTGGATCAAAATCAAAACAACCGAAATGATGATTGATGCCATTAAAAAATTGCAAGTTCGTGGGGCACCACTTATCGGCGTGGCTGCTACGTTAAGTTTAGCCCAATCTGCAATCGCTGGTGCAACTTTGACTGAATTATTAACTAAAGCCCAACATCTTTATGAAGCAAGGCCTACAGCAGTTAATTTAATGGTTTGTATAGATCGCATGCGAAGTCTTTTAAAAAATGATAGTTGTCTTATTTCGATTGTTAATTTAGCTGTTCAAATTTTTAATGAAGATGTTGATTTGTGTCATAAAATTTCTAGAAACGGAGCCGAATTAATCGAAGACGGCGATCAAATACTAACCCACTGTAACACGGGTGGTTTGGCAACAGCGGGCATTGGTACAGCATTAGGTGTAATTAAAATAGCCCATGAATCTGGAAAAAAAATTCATGTTTACGTTGATGAAACAAGACCCTTACTACAAGGCGCGCGGTTGACAGCTTGGGAACTTCAAAAATTAAACATCCCAATGACTTTAATCACTGACAATATGGCAGCGCACTTAATGCAACAAAAAAAAATTACGAAGGCTATAGTTGGTTCTGATCGCATTGCCCAGAATGGTGATTTTGCGAATAAAATCGGGACCTATTCAGTCGCAGTGAATTGTTTTTATCATCACATTC
>JANOOI010000386.1:0-2804 GCA_031421235.1 Bdellovibrio sp. | reverse complement strand
TCTTCAAAAGTACCGATAAGATAAGTTTCAGTAAAATCACCTAAATCACGATTTATACGCTCTTTTGCTTCACCAACTAAAATAAGACATTTAACTTTACGTTTGATCATGTTTCTAAGTGGCTCATAATTTAGATTTGTATCTTTGCCACCTGCAATTAAAATCACGTTTTCATCAAAACAATCTAAAGCTCTTAATACAGCATGAACATTCGTTGCTTTAGAATCGTTGAAAAATAAAACTCCACCCACTTTGCGTACATACTCTAAACGATGTCGTAGCCCATTAAAATTCTCGATAACTCTTTGAACAGCGTCATGAGTCGCGCCATATTCACGGGCTAATAATAATGCACCCATGAAATTTTCAATGGAATGTTTACCTCTCATTTTTATATTTTTAACATTAAATGTTTCAATATCTGGACCAGTTCTTACACGAATTTCATCACCAATATTTACAGCACCGCCAATATTCATAATTTGTGGCTCAAGGGCTGCTTTACGTGAAAAGTAAAAAATCTTTCCACGCTGAACTGACGGGTCACGTGCTAACTCAACAACTGCGTTATCATCTGCATTTAGAATTGAAGTCGTCGCTTGATTTGTGTTTTTAAAAACTTTTCGTTTGGCATTGACGTATTCTTCCATAGATCTATAGCGATCTAAATGGTTTTCCGCTAAATTGCAAAATACGATATTTGCTGGATTAAAATTCGCACAGTGTTCAAGCATAAAACCAGATACTTCAACAATAACTAATTTTGCTTTTTTTTCTTCAAGCAAATAATTTGTAATAGGATTTTCATTTGAACCGCCCACCCAAACTTCAACACCACTTTCTTTAAGCATTGATTCAGCAAGCTTAGCAATCGTTGTTTTTCCATTCGTGCCAGTAACTGCTGCCATGGGTTCTTTGATAAACCCCGCAGAGAATTCAAATTCACCAGTGATTTTTACACCCTGTTGTCTTGCATACTCAAAAATTTTCAAATGTGATGCCACGCCTGGTGATAAAATAACTAAATCTTGTGATAAGAAAGTTTTCGGAGAATGTGATCCTAATTCAAATTTTATGTTCGTATAGCCTTCAAGTTGATCTAACTGTGTTGATAATTCTGGACGAGATTTATGATCAGTTACTGTCACTGCTGCTTCATATTTAGTTAGAAACTTAGCTAAAGAAACCCCCGTTTTTCCTAAACCAACAATTAATATTTTTTTATCTTTTAATTCGGAAAGCTCTGTCCACATAGTTATATCCTTTTTTTAAAATTATATTAAAAATAAATTATCGAAGTTTCATCGTAGTTTTAAAGTAGCTAAGCTCAGTGCCGCTAACAAAATAGAAATAATCCAAAAACGAACTATAATTTTTGTTTCGGTTAAACCATCTAATTCGTAATGATGGTGTAAAGGTGCCATCTTAAAAATACGTTTCCCTGTAAGTTTAAATGAAGCCACTTGCGTGATCACTGACAAGGCCTCAACCACGAATACTCCACCTAAAACAATCATCAGTAATTCATTTTTTGTCAGAACAGCCATTGTTCCTAAAAATCCACCTAAGCTAAGGCTTCCCACATCACCCATGAAAACTTGTGCAGGATACGTGTTGAACCAAAGAAAACCTAAACCACCAGCAACCATCGCAGCCGTTAGCGGAGCCAATTCACCAGCGCCCGCAATGTGTGGAATTTGTAAGTAGCCTGCAATAGATGCATGTCCCGCGACGTAAGCAAATATAGCCAAGGTCGTAGCCGATATAATCACAGGAACAATTGCCAACCCATCAAGCCCATCAGTTAAATTCACAGCGTTTGCTGTTCCAACAATAACGAGTGCTGCAACGACAACGTAAAAATAACCTAGATCAATAAAAATATTTTTTACAAATGGTAAATGTAAAACAGTGTTGAAATCAAAATAGTGAATCAAAATAAAAATAACAAAACCAGAAATTAAAAATTCACCAGTTAGTCGTAATTTACCAGAAAGGCCTTTTGAATTTTTCTTAGACACTTTTAAATAATCATCAATGTAACCAATTAATCCAAAAGCCCATGTAATCACAATGGCTGCAATGACGAGTGGATTAAAAATATCTATCCACATCACAAGAGGAACTAACGTGCTCAGTAAAATTAACCATCCACCCATTGTTGGCGTGCCTGCTTTTTTTTGATGTGACTGTGGGCCATCGTTACGAATCGATTGTCCAAAATGTTTTTGCTTTAACTTTTCTATGAAGTACGGACCCCAGATCAAACAAAGAAAAAAACCTGTAAAAAAAGAAATAAATGTTCTGACTGTGATGTATCTAAAAACATTAAATGCAGAGAATTGATCGGCGAATGAATATAACCATTGATAAAGCATTTAAAAAAACTAACACAAGTTTTTTTTTGATGCAAGTAAAAGTTGATAACATATTGATACAATTGAAGATTTTTGAATAATTTTAAAAACCACTGAAGTTGACGAGGCCGCAAAAAATGTGTAACTCATACCCATGAAAAAAACAAAATCAGTACGGTCTGATCAAGAGCTTAAAAACTTTAAACTGGGTTCAAAGCACACGAATTATCAAAACGATTATAATCCGCAACTATTAGAGGCATTTGACAACAAAAATCCGTCTAAAACAGCTTGGACAACTTTTATTTGCACCGAATTCACGTCTTTATGCCCAAAAACAGGACAGCCTGATTTCGCTAAAGTTTTTATCAATTACATTGCTGATGAAAAAATGGTCGAAAGCAAGTCTCTTAAACTTTATCTTTTCAGCTTCAGAAACCACGGCGA
>JANOOI010000385.1:0-3987 GCA_031421235.1 Bdellovibrio sp. | reverse complement strand
AATTTTGAAAATAAATTGATCTTTACAGGCTTTTTTGAAGATCAATATGGTGCAATTACAATTTCTTTAGAACCAATGACAACAACGCCAACTAGCGGTAACGATGCAGAACCAATTTTAACCGGTCCATACAGAGGCACTGTTTATTTTAAGAATTTCGCAGTCACTGGCGCAGGTCATTCACCATACAGAGCTTGTTGGTTTACTTACATTGGCCCTTACGATTGTAGATCGAACGTTATCCAAACTAAATGTGGCGTTAACCCAGGTGCTGAAGCCGGTTACGAAAAATTAGGAACATTTGATAATATTAATATTAACCAAGCTTTTAACATTAACTAACTTTGAACTTTGAACTTTTACATTAACATTAACTTTGAACTTTAACTTAACGAATAAACGAACGGAGAAAGTATGAAAACACTTAAAAAATTCATCACTTTAGCAGCATTAACGCTGACGGCACTGGCACTAACGGCTTGCCCTAAAAACGGAAATAACGGTAATGCTACATTGGTTGGACCAGTTTTTCAAAACTGTGCAAACTGTAACGGTATTAATCAAGGCTACGAATTTTTCAGATCAGTTTCGCAAGACTACACGCGTTCACTGAGCTTGAATTTAAGTTTTTACGGAAGCAACGTGCAAAATCAAAACTATTATTACAACACAAGTTCACCAGTGATTTCTTATTACGGCCCTGTTGGTGTCAGCGGACAAATGAATGTGCAATTTCCGGTCAGTCTGGGGTATTGTGCAATTCCTGCAGGAACATATTCAGTGTATACATTAAGCGCTGGCCAATGGAGCAGTTCAATTGTTTCCCAATTAGTGATGCAAGCCAGTGGCGCGGCTAATATCGTCATGAGATTTACATCAGCACAGGTGTCGGCAAAGCAATACGGGCAGCAAGGTTACACTTGGAATGAAGTTCAGCAATCAGGCCGTTTATTCGGTGATCTTTATGTTGAATCAATCAATGGTTACCCATGTCAAAAATCGGTGTTAGTCGACTAACATAACACGTTAGATAGTTTTTAAACCTGCGTAAATAGATAATTTTCTTGCTAATTTAATCAAACAAGCTTGAAATAAATTTATGAATTTACTACCACTTTGGATTGAGTTCTTCGACGATTTACAACATGTTCGTGGCAGATCACTAAATACGATTATGGCTTACCGCCGTGATATTGAATTGTATCAAAAATTCCGAGAAACGAATGAACGTCTGATCGAATTTTATGATTTCATGAAAAAAGAAGGTTTATCAACGCGGTCTCAAGCCCGTGTGATTAGTAGCCTAAGAACTTATTATAAATTTTGCGAAACACGTGGTCTTAAATCTGAAGAGCTTCGAGAACTGCGTCCGCCAAAAGTTAAATCAACATTACCTAAAGCGATTACATTTGCTGAATTTGAAAAATTAGTTTTAGCTTCTGAAGTTCGAGACGAACCTAAAAAAATTCGTAACATGCTGACACTTTTATTTTTATACGGATTAGGATGTCGGGTCAGTGAATTAATTAATTTAAATTTATCTGATTTCTCGGCGACAGAACGTTGGGTCAAGGTTTTAGGCAAAGGCCAAAAAGAAAGACTAATTCCGCTAACTGAAGCCCTACATGAAGCCTTAGATAAATATTTACTGCATTCAAGACATTTGCTGATTCATGACCAATCAACAGAAAATTCTTTATTACTTAATGATCGTGGTCATAGACCATCACGGATTGATATTTGGCGCTGGTTAGCAGCCTGGTCTATTAAGGCAGGCTTTGACGAACCAGTTCATCCGCATAGATTCAGACATGGATGTGCAACAGCTTTATTAGAAGGCGGAGCTGATCTACGTTCAATCCAAATTTTATTAGGCCACGCTAGCATTCAAACAACACAAGTTTACACTGCAGTGACAATGAACACGGCGACAAAAGCGATTGATGATCACCATCCACTTTCAAAAATGAAAGACATCGCGACATAGACCAGTGACTTAGTCGCGTTAAAAGCTCAGCGATATAAACCGATTGTCGGATTCATAAAGTCTTGAGACCACAATACTAAAGCAATCAGCTTGGATTTAGATCTGCAAGCTGGCTTGTTATGATATTAAAAACACTGATCGAGCATCAAAACCAATTAGTTAAAGCCGAAGTCGAAATCGAAATGATCCCGGGTGTACCACAGATTCATTTTTTGGGTCTGCCTGATCGGGTGATCAAGGAAAGCTTTTTTAGAATTAAATCAGCACTTAAATCTGCAGGATTTAAATTTCCTGTTAGTTCACAAGTGATCGTCAATATTAGGCCCACATCATTAAAAAAATCATCCAGTGGTTTAGAATTAGCTGTGGCACTAGGAATATTACATTTAACCGGGCAAAAGCAATTTGCAGATGATTTTAAAAAATCAATTATCTACGGTGAACTGCAATTAGACGGTGGAGTCATTGAACCTGATAATTTAAAACTTTATAAGGCAAAAACCGAGGGTGAATTAATTGTAACAGGACTTTCAAAAAAAGAAATCAACTACAACAGCTTTGAAATTATCAGATGGGAAAAATTAAATGAAGATCTTTATTTTGAAACTAAAACCAAAAAACAAAATTATCAGCGACCAGAAATTGGTTTAAATTCAACCTACAACAAAGAAGAAGCCGAATTATTATTTCTGATGTCAGTCACCAGAAAGCATGCGCTACTTGCTGGGCAGGCCGGTGCGGGTAAATCTTATTTGGCACAAAGGTTAGTCTCTTTTTTGGATCAGCCAATATCAAATCAGGAAATCCCTGTGCTAACGCCCCATCATTCGCTAACACCTGCAGCTTTTTTAGGTGGTGGGGCCTCAATGTATGCCGGCGAAATCGAAAAAGTAGATGGTGGAATTTTAATTTTAGATGAGCTTTTAGAATTTGATCAGAAAATTTTAGAATCTCTACGTGAACCGATGACGGGGCAAGTTTTACGAATTGCAAGGGCGGGGGCCGTTAAAGAAATCCAACCCAGCTTTCAAGTTATTGCGACGACCAATTTTTGCCCGTGCGGTAAATGGATTCCACAAAATTTAAAAATGCTGACCTGCAGATTTTCAGTTCAAAAATGTAAAGGTTATTTAAACAAATTATCAGGGCCCTTGGTAGACCGGTTTGGTTTAATCCATTTTTTCACAACAAAAGCAGGTATTCGAAATATAGACGCAGATCAGATTTTAAAAAGAATAAATCAATTTCAAGTTCAAAAAAGTAAAACTAAACTCGATGAATCCCAGGAATTTAAAAGACTTAAAGCCGATATTTTTTTTGAAAAGTTTTATGGCGAATTGTCGGGGCGCAGGCAAGAGGCCTTGGTGCAGATTGCTTTAGTCTACGCGGTTGAAGCAGGGCATGAAAATATACAAATAGAGGATTTAAAAAAGAGCGAAAAATGGACAATTCAAGGGTTTTTAGAGCTTGAAAAAGGCATTTGTTGACAAAAAATAGGGTGTCTTTTAACTTGAGGCTTATCTATGGGGTGACGTGGCCGAGGGGTTAGGCACGGCTCTGCAAAAGCTGTCACGGGGGTTCAAGTCCCTCCGTCACCTCCAAAACTTCAAAATTATCTTCGAAAAAGTCTGTAAAAGCTTAAAATATCATCCGCAAATCAAGAATTTCTTTGCGACATGTGTAATAAAATATATAAAATTAAGTCTATGAAGATGACAGAAGTCGAAAAGATTATCAAAGAAAATGAATCTGAAATTCGCGCAATGGGTGTGAAAGAAATTTACATTTTTGGATCAGTTGCCCGTGGAAGTGCTACGGATAAAAGTGATGTTGATTGTTTTGTAGTTTTCGATGAAAAAGCTAAAGTTGGATTCTTAAAATTAGCAAGACTTCAAATTTATTTGGAAGAAAAGCTTAAAGCAACAGTCGATTTAGGTACAAAAAATTCTCTTCATCGAGATCTTAAAGCTCAAATTCTAAAAGAGGCTATTCGTGTCGCC
>JANOOI010000384.1:0-6616 GCA_031421235.1 Bdellovibrio sp. | reverse complement strand
ACGTTTGTATTTCGATAAAATTGCGAATTTAAACGTTGAAGTTGTACTAACAAAGGGATCTTGATTTCAGTTAGGTTTTTTCAAAAACTCAATTTTCTCGAAGAAAAATTTGGGGTGACCAACGGGGCTTGAACCCGCGACAACCGGAATCACAATCCGGTGCTCTACCAACTGAGCTATGACCACCACATACTTGTTTAAAGTGCTATTTTTATAGTAAATAGAAGCTGACTTGGCAACAGATTGAATTTAAAAATAACTTAAATTGGTTTTAAGCCTGCTTCATGCAGTGTTTTTGTGCAAAAAGTATAGAAAACGTTCTTATTCATGTTAGGCTATTCGGATGAAACATTTATTACTTTTACTGGCTATGAGCTTATTTTCTTCAGCTGCATTTACACAAAACACAACCAGCAAAAACACGGCTAAATCGACAAACAAAGTAACAACAAAAGCGGAGACTAAAAAAGTGCAAAAATATAACCCCGAAACATGCGCCTTTCCAAAAGATGATGATGCCTTAAAAAAATTATTAACCCCCGAACAGTATGCCGTCACAAAAAAGAATGGCACTGAACGCCCTTTTGAAAATACATACTGGAATAATCATCATGCAGGTATTTACGTTGATGTGATTTCAAAAGAGCCCCTGTTTTCGTCGAAAGATAAATTCGAATCAGAATCAGGCTGGCCAAGCTTTACAAAACCTATCGATAAATCCACTGTCGTCGAGAAAAAAGACATAGCCCACGGCATGGAGCGAATAGAAATTAGATCTAAGCGTGCTGATTCGCATTTAGGTCATGTGTTTAATGACGGACCTGCGGATAAGGGCGGATTACGTTATTGTATGAATTCGGCGTCTTTAAAATTTATTCCCTTAGAAAAATTAGCTGACGAAGGCTATGAAGATTATTTAAAAGGTTTCACTGAAAAAGAAATCGCAGACGCTAAAAAATATCCGTTTAAAAGTAAATAATTACTACGCAGGTATTTGTCTAATCTGCTAAATAATTATTTAAAGCTTCAGCGACTTCAGCTGATTCATTTATTGTGCGTTGGCTAATGGCTAAATCAGTCCCCATATAACCTAAGGCTCTTAATTGCTGAGTGTTTAATTTTCTGGTGCTTTTGTTTTCTAAGTTATATTTATCGTTTTTATATTCAGACAACTTCATCTGTTCTGAATAATCAATTGGATTCATTAGATTTTTATTTTCATTCATTAACCACTCACGCACCGGCTGCGCTAAATGACAATTCACACAGTCCATAGTTTCAGGATTAAAAAAATTTGGATTTTCTATACGTAAAGCTATTTGCATAGATTCTTGCAATTGTTTTTCTGTGATTTGACCAAATAATATATTTCCAATAAAAAAATTAAGATTATCATTAGGATCTTTCGGTGCTGGCTTCATTTGCGCACGATCAAATTGCTGGCCCTGCACAGATCGATTCACGAAATTTTGAAAGGCTTCGCCGTCACCTAATCTAGGAATACTGTTCTGCTTGATTTGACCATTGGTAATATCTAAAGCTGAAAAAATCCAAATATCACTTGAACCCCTCAACAACATCGAAGTGACTCGTGTTAAATTTTGCAAACCCGCATATTTTAAAATCAATTGGTTAAAAGCAGTTAATGAAGCTGCTCTATCCCCGTCTTCTTTCCATGCAGGATGTATTTGCAGTGGAAGATTTTTAGTCACGACAGCGAATTGTTTTTTCCAATTTTGTAAATCAGCTATTAAAAGCTTAAACTGATTTTCATCCAGGACATAAAAACTATGTAAAGCTGCATCGATTGTAGTGACAGTAAAATTGCGTCCCAGAACAATGGGTTGCCACACCATTCGAATTTGTTTTTGACAGCTTTGCGGCGTAGGCAGAGGAAAGCACGGGTCAATCCGTAACGACATTAATCGCATAGATTCAATGATGTCTGCCTGAGGTCCCGCCATCACTAATTTAGGGATTTGGCCAATGACCTCTTTTGAAATTAAATCCTGTTGGCCAGTTGTAAGAAGATCATGCTGATCTATATTGTTATAAATTCGTAGAAGATTATTTTTCGTGTCGCTTTTTGGCAATGGCATGATGTAGGTCACATCATTTAAATCCCATGCATGAACTGAGACTGAAACAAAAGCCGATAATAATACTAAAATAATTTTTTTAATCATGAACAGAAATTTCTGTTTATTTATGGAATGAATCAATTAAAAAACTATGTTGTATTCATTAAATCTCTAATTGAATGTTTATTGATTTTTAGGTCAAATATATTGAACAAGATGCAATTAGGCTGCTTTAACGCCAACGTAAAATATAGGCAATTTTAAAAACTGATCGACTGGCACTGCTTTAGAATACAACCACCCTTGAGCAAAGTTAGCGCCTAATCCCAGTAATGCTGAACGCTCTTCAGCGGTTTCTACACCCTCTGCTATGACTTCCATACCTAACGCTTCAGCCATGAAGATCATTGATCTGACGACTGCTAAAACTTTCATGTCTTTAGAAATTTTAGATACAAATGATTTATCAATTTTCAAGTAACTGACTGGCATTTGTGATAAATATTGTAAACTTGAAAAGCCTGTTCCAAAATCATCGATTGCGATATTAAAACCTTTAGCTTTACATTTACTTAAAATATCTAAAGCCACAGAACCATCCATCATAACCCGCTCAGTGACTTCAAGTTTGATGTTCTTACTTTGGATTTTATGTTTCCATGTTAATTTTTCTAAATCATTCATAAATTCTGGATGAACAAACTGACGACTACTGACATTGATACTCATCATATAATCTTGGCCGAACAAACCTTTTAATTTATGGTAATCTTGAAAACATCTTTCAAAGATCCAGTTACCGACGGGCGTAATCAATCTTGAGTTTTCTAAGAAATCGATAAATTTATCCGGCAGAACATACCCATGAAGTGGATCTTTCCAGCGAATCAGGGCTTCGCAGCCAATGGCTTGATTCAATTTGATATTAATAATGGGTTGATAAAACATTTCAAATTCATTGTTATTTAAAGCTTCCTGTAAACGATTTTCTAATTTTAGATTTTCAATCGCCGCATCAACACCGTTTTGATCTAAATCTTGATTTGCGTTTAAATCTTGAATTTGCATATAAGATAAATTATTTCTGCGAACTCGGTTCATCATGACTTTTAAAAGTAATTGCACAACACTGTCTGACGAATTAAATCTTTCTAGCAATTGATCTTTAGTGACAACGGCAAGAACACAATCTTCCATGGCCTTCACAGAAGCTGAACGTGGTAAATTATCAATCAATGACATCTCGCCGAAAATTTCACCTTTTTTAAGTAAGCTGATGGGAACTTCTTCACCATCACGCACTAAATAAACAAGGATCTTACCTTCTTCAATGACGTATGCACAGTCACCTTGATCGCCTTCGCGAAACAAAACACTGCCGTTCAAAATTTGAATTTGCTTATTTTGCGAACTCATTTACATCCCTTATACATTCTCTATTCGTCACTCTTTGATCAAATATTAACAAGAATATAGTCTGGCTCTGAAAATTATTTATTTTTCTGTGCTACTGTCTCAGGTTGAAACAACTGCTGTAGATGTTTTTTACGATCTTGATCTATTGAAGTCAGGCAATATGACTTCAATATACATATTTGTGATTTTATCTTAGGGAAAGTGCTCTTGTGACTAAATAATTATATATTCGTTCAGGTAGCAATCTGGGCAAAGTCCAGCTTATAAACTTACGCGGAATCGGCTGATACCGTAACCTTGGACAACGCGAAAAGGCTGCATGTTGAATACAATTAGTCACGGCTTGAGGATCTAAACCATTTTTTGATTCCACATCTGCTATTTCAGCAAATTTTCCAAACGATTTTTCATAAATAGACCCTTTATACACTTCTTTTAAGCGGGAAAATCCTTTATCCCAAATTGGTGTTTTTATTGATCCAGGTCCAATGACAGCCACACGGATATTGTGGATTCGTAATTCATTTCTTAATGCTTTTGAAAAACCTTCGACAGCATGCTTGGTTGCGCAGTAACCGGATAAAAACGGCACACCACTAACGCCACTTAAGGATGAAATATTAATAATTCTTGCGCTAGATGAAACCCGCAAAAAAGGCATCAGTATTTGAATTATTTTAACCAACGCAAAAAAATTAATTGTCATCATTTCTTTGTATTCGCTGATATTTTGCAATTCTGCAGGCCCGGCTAAAGCTATGCCTGCGTTGTTTACTAAAACATCAATATGAGTGATATTTTTATCAAGTAATTCTTCTGTTATTTTTTCTATTTTTTCAATTTCTGCTAGATCAATTTGAATTCCAATAAACTGACTAGTATATTTTTTTTCAAAGTGTTCAACATCAGAAATTTTTCTGTATGTTCCAATAACAGTATGCCCATTTTGCAAAAAGGTTTCAGCCGTCTTAAAGCCGATACCTGTACTGACACCAGTGATAAAAATATTTTTTTTAGATTGTGAGTTCGGTGGCAACATGAATAAGACTCAGCTAACTATTCCAGGATGACCCGTTGAAGCGAAGCTTCATCACAGCGACCTTTAAAATCATGATCAGTCACACGTGTTTGTGGTGAGTTCTCAAGAAACCTACGAAGCCCTGGGTTGTTTCCTGCAATAATATTCTGAATATCTGTTGGACTTGGATTGTGACTAAATCCTAATTCAAATAGTAAAGACCAGATACCGTGTTTCCAATAAGCGTAGTCTTCAAAAGTTCCATCTGCTGCGTAAAGAACTTCAGTGTTATTACCCGTTTGATAACCACTTTCAATTGTCGCATCTTTAACTAGTTTTTTGTAGATATCATCATACGGTGTTGATAGATCGCGAGTTGAAATTCCCCATGGGTAAACAACTGCCGGCCAGTATGTGTGTAGTGTTGCAGAAATCTGAACATTCTTTTCATCAATGAATTCTGATAAAGCTTTTGTCGAACTTAATTTAAAAGCTTTATCGGATTTGCAAGGGCTTGGGTAGTCTCGGTTCGGGTCTATTGAAGTTTGTAAATTTGATTCATATCTATTTTTTCGGTTGTAACCTGAAATATTTAATACAGGAACAATATATACTGATTGGCCTTTGATGGGCTTCAAAGCCACATCATGAGCAAAACCTAAAGCTGCTGCTGTTGAACCATATTCATTACCATGATGAGTTCCAACAACTAAAGATGCAACAGGTCCACTACCAATTTTTAAAGCTTTGATAGGCTGACCTTGATCGTTCGTGCCGATCGTTACCATTTGAACTTGGTCACTGTTTAACGAGACAATTTCATTCATTTTCTGAAGAACATTGTCGTAATTCGTGACACTTGGGGCCTGCATTAAAAATAAACTAAGAATACCTTCTAACATGTAAACCTCGTTAGTTGTTGGTTAGTTTTTCTACTGTCCCCTGAGATTTATGCTTTGTGAAGAGATTTTTAATTGAAAGCCCCTGAAAACGTGAAATTTCTGTTTTTGGGTAATAATGTTTTAAAATATCCATGTAATTAAGCCCATTTTTTGCCAAATGGAGGCTTCCCCATTGACACAATCCGTCACCGTGACCGTAACCCTGTCCGGTTAAAACAAAATGGTCTTTGTCTATTTCTATTAAGCTAGGCGAATTTCGTATTAGTCCGAAGCCAAACCATTCTCGCATTTTTTGAAGTGATATATTTTTAAAACTGACAAACTTTCCCTTAAACACATCAGAACGCTGATCTTCTTCTAGTGTCATTTTTTTCTCTGATAAGGTTTTTTTAAAATCTTCAATATTTAATCTATGACTCCACTGATTTTTTTGGCGTTGCCCGCACCATTCATCTTTGGCTGTACCCGTATCAATAGTCCCAGGCCAAATTTTAGGTGCAGGAATTGTGTGCCCGCCACAATCGGCGTGATAAAAAGTTTTTACAATTTGCTGGCTTTCAGAATGAGTCAATACAACGCCTTCGGTTGATTTAACAACATCGTACGCTTTTTTAGACGTTGTCCAAGAAAACACTTGATCCATTTGATCTGCATCCATATGAAAATCTTTGTTTTGTCTTTCTAGGATTTTTGTAAGTGCATAGGACCTTGCGATTACGGCTTGGGCTTTTAAGGCCTCAATCGGCCAGTTAAGCGGCATTTCTTTTGAAACCACACCTGCTAAATAATCTGTGAATGGAACATATTCAATGAGGTCGTATTTAAGTTCAATTTTCGTGAAATCATTTTTTGCTGAGTCTGTTTTAGGCCACTGATTTTTTGTGATAATTTTAAAAAGATGTTTTTGCTGGATGTTAAGGCTTGGTTTTTCATCTAAATTTTTTCGTACTCTGATTTTAACATAACCAAATGGATACAGAGTTTGCTGAATCACTAGTTTTTGCGAATCATTTTGGCTACCATTTGATTTTGTATTTAGATTTATAGAAAAAACATTTTGAACATAAACCGTAAGTATTAACCCAAGAAGTAATCGCATAGATTAATTTCAAATGAAGTTACGACATTGGACTAGGAAAATTCGTCCTAGCCCAGAAAGTATGGCCTGAGGTCCAGTTTGTTAACAGGCAATTATAGGC
>JANOOI010000383.1:0-4943 GCA_031421235.1 Bdellovibrio sp. | reverse complement strand
GGCTATTAAATCTGCGTCTCTGGGGAAGGCTTGTGTTTTTAAAAAACCTTGAGAATGTGATTTTAATTTGTCAGCAAAATTTTGCATAATATCAATTTGTTCACTGTAAATATTTTGACGACCAATGAGATCTAAAGCTTTTTCAGCTTGTAAATAAAAATAATCAGAATCATTATCAGGTGGAATAAATGTTCGAATGACTTTATCAACGATGTCTTCATTTGATGACTGTTCGACATAAAAATCGATTGCTTTTCTTTTTGCACGAAGACCACTCATGGATAACAGCACATCCAAGCAACGCCCAGCTAAGGATTCCGAATCAGATTTTAAAAATGGACTGATCTGATCTGTAAGCGTTTCGTCATTAAATTTTTTAATAGCAAACAAGGCATTCATTTGCACCACTTGATGCCTGCTTTGCAAAAGCTGATTTAAAGCAAAGGCTTTGTATTTTTGTAAGTTAAAATAAGAAATCACTTTCAGTATCAAAATTTGTAGTTCAACATCGTGATTTGATTTTAAAATTTCAATTGCTTCTTCGGTTTTTTTTAGTATTTCAGGTTGAATTTCTTGTGACAACAAGGCCTTAAGATAGCTTTGACTATGATTAGCTATATCTTTTTCTGACAAGGCTGATATATACTTGAGATGTTCTGATGACTTGTAAGACTTTATATAAATCAAAATGTCTTTTTTTAATTCATCTGGTGCAGCTAAAAAATATTGATTTATTTTTTTTGAATTAACCTTCAGCTGCCCTAATGCCCTGATTATTCTAGATTTCACTTCACTTGATTGTTTGTTGTTTTCAATAAAATATTCAATAAATATTTTTTCTAAAATTTGAACTTGGTTGTCGAATTTTTTTCTGTTAGCTAACAACATCATCGCATTTTGACAGAAAAGATTTATATTATTCATTTTTTCTAAATCATCTAGCTTTTCAAAATCTTTAATGTTTAAATAATTTTTTTCTAATTGAATACTTTCTTTGATAAACGAATCCGGAAACCATTTTTCTTTGTCTTTAAAATCAAGTGCAAAATACAGTTGTATTTTTTTCTGGTTATCTAAACTATCAAAAACAAGTTGGATACTTTCTTTAACGTCAATAGCTGCAAATGCATTTAATTCATACATTAATGCTGGATGAAAAGTTTTAGCTTCAACCATTTTATTTAAATAATCTTCTAGTTTCCATTGCGCCCTAAATTGACATTGGTTTTTAGCTGACTGAAAGACTTGATATTCGAACGAATCTTTATTGAAATAGATTTCTAATTGATCAAATATTTTTTGATCTCTTGTGATTTTACCCAGACTAACAATTGCACTAAGTGCTAAATCACGATGCATTTTATTTTGTGACACTTGAATCAGAATTTGAACAGATTGATGAGCTTTAAGTTCACCCAAGGTGAGGATAATATTTTTTGCCAGTAATGTTGATTGGCTTTTTAAAGCTAATTCTAAATCAGTGATTAATTCATTTAGCAAAGATCTATTAGAAATTTGGCCTAAAGCTAAAGCACAAACGGGCTTTAGATTTTCTTTGCAATTCAAATACATTTCAGCCAGAAACAGTGCTGCCCAGTTGTTTTTGGTTTCACTTAAGGCATACAACGCAGCTTCAGCAATGGGATAGTCTTTATCTTGTAAAGCAATTTGATATAAAAATTCCAGACCCCGCTGATCAACATAGTAAGGTAAAACTTTAAGGACTTGAAACTGCGTTTCTCTCCAGCCACATTCATTAAATATATGAATCAGTTCGCGCATGGAATCTGTGTTTTTAAATAAAGCTAATTGCTCGATCGCTTTATTTCGCTCGTCTTTTTTAAGTGAATGATATTTTGAACGTATTTGTGATCTGATTTCAGCTGTATTTTCACTCTTATTTTCAGACTTGGTTTTTTCTGTCGACATATGGGAGACTTATCGGAAACTCAGTCTGACTCATTAAATAATCAACAATAAGACCTAAGCCCTGCAGATCAGCTTCATCAAATCGTGATGATGGCAATTGGTCATAAAGTAAAGCAGCGCATTGAGATAAATTCGTAAGCCATTAATTTCCTATGTAGTTTTTAAATTTTATAACTCATTTTTACAACCCCGCACAATGACCTTGGTCTAACTTAAGCCTTGCTACACATAAAGAACTCAACCTTCACAACAGACAGATTTATTCTGTAGATATACAATTATTTAGCAAAATGGAGAAGATAATCATGCTTAAAATTTCAATTAAGAAGCATTTAAGAAATATTTTAGGTTTTAGTATTATGTTTTCTAGCTTTGCCGCAAAAGCCGATTTTTTTATATTTGAACCAGGTATTGGTCAAAAACAAGAAAATGTAAAGCTTACAACTTTAGCTTTAACTGAAAGTGAATTGAAATTAAAAGCTCTTGTGACCACACTTAAAATGGGAATCAGAAGCCCATCAGGCGTAAGCCTTGTTTTGGCCGGCGAATATTCCAAAGGGAAAGCTGAACTTGAGCCCAACTTAACTGACAAACCTGAATTTAATCATCTGATCGCAGGTTTTCAAGTTGGCGTTCAAGCCATGGGTGCCATGAAAATATATCTTGGCTATGCTCCGCATAACCAACTTGAATTAAAAAATGAGGGAACTTTTCAAGGGTTTAAACTTAAAGGAAATACCTACCAAGCTGGTCTTATATTTTACCCTTTTAAATTCTTAGGCCTAGGTGCCCAATATAATATTCATCAATATAAAGAAATAACTGGCAGTCAATTTACATTGGGCCCTGATGTTAAAAAATACTTTGATAAAATTGACTCGCAAGATTTAAGCTTCTTGTTAGCTATCGAAATCTAGCAACGCTTTTTGATTCATTTAAAAATAAAAATGCCAAGTTTATCACTTGGCATTTTTATTATTTTTAAGTGAACTGAAAAAATTATTCTTGAATTGCAGATACGGCCATTTCAACAGCTTTATCAGCTTGAATCATACCAGCACCCGTCTGATTTTGATCATTCGGTAATACTGGAATAGCTGATTTAGCTAAAATCATTCTAACTTGTTCAGGAGTTAGTTTTTTATTAGCTGATTTCATTAATGCCACAACACCTGCTACGTGCGGAGTGGCCATTGATGTTCCATCAAAAGAGGCATAATCAGAAGCTGTCGTCATCACTTCAGCAGCCACTTTTGCACCTTTAGAAATTTGTTCTAATAAGTCTTTACCGACTGCTTGTTCAATCATAACAACTGGCAAACGTACTTCTTCACCGTCAGTGGCCATGCCTTGCATAAGGCCTGCTGTGTTGTTGTAGATAACAATACCAGTCGCTTTTGCTTTCATTGCATTTTTGACTTTTTCAACAAATGCGATTTCACCACGGCTGATTAAAGCAAATTTGCCTTCAACATTTATTTTTTCAAAATCTTCAGCTTTACCTAAACCTGCTGGAACTAATTCACCAACTTGCACAGTTGTGAATAAACTTGTTCCTGAAAACGCTGCTGATTTAACACTTGTTTTTTGATTGTTAATAACGATTTCAACAGTTGAATCACGTCCTGAACCTTGTGGTACTGCAGAAATAACAGCCGCACCCGGAGCCACGATGTCTAACTGTGGACCCCATTGTGAAAACGATGTTTTTTTAATAGATGAATCCACTGCGCCAACAGCAATTACAGTTGCGTAAGCCGCAGGAAAACTGACTTTAGCTGTGCCATCATTACCTGAAGCTGCAATGACTGATACACCTGCTTTTTCAGCATTAGCAATTGCATTTTTTTCTGCTGAAGTCGAGAAAGGTCCGCCTAATGACATTGTGATAACATCAACTTTTGAATCAATACCCCAGCTGATACCTTCAGCAACTGCGATGTTGCTGCAACCTAAATCGCCGCAAACACGGCCCATTGAAATTTTAGTTAACGGTGCTACGCCTGTGAAACCTGTTGCTTCATTATATGATGCTGCCACAGTTCCTGCGACATGAGTTCCGTGACCTTCTTTATCGATATAGTCTTCTGGGTTTAAACCTGTATCGCTTTCAAAAAAGTTACGTCCTTTTTCAAAGTTTTTTACGAGTGCTGGGTGATTTGGATCAATACCTGTATCTAAAATCAGTACTCTAGCATGAGCCCCAGCTTTAGCAGCGACCCACGCCTGAGGAGCATTGACAGCTTTGATTCCCCACGGAGTTGCTTCGCCCTCAACAAAAGACGGAACATTATCACCAATTGATGGATCATTTTTTTGTTTGTTTTTATGTTTATTTTTTTCAAGATCGTTAACAAATAATTTAAAACCACTCATTGGTCTTGGCAGCGGTCTGAAAACTTCTTGTTCAACGCTCGCTACTTCGGGGTGGTTCATCAAGGCCATAGCTGCATCTGCTTGATCTGCTTTAATAACCATTGAATTAATGTTGGATAATGATTTTTCGTATTCAACACCAGAATTGTTTTCAAGTTGCATAAAGCTATTCATGGCTTTTAAGCCCTGTTGGCTTTTATACACAACAATGTAACGACCTTTTGCAAAAGCAACCTGTGATACTGCGATCATTGCTACTAAGCTGATTAGAAACTTGCTGTAATTCGTTTTCATAAATAATCCTCTTCCCTTGAGTTAGCGTTCTAGATGTTAGTCCGTAAAAAGATATCAACCCAGTTTGGAACCAGATGCAAAAAAAATATAAGCTCTAAACGAAATTATTTGATTTGACGTAAAATCTTAAATTATCTGAAATTTACTAGAGTTCCAAAGTGGCACTAGATCGAAAATATAGGCAAAAGAGCACTAATCATTAAACCGCATACTTTTTGGTATAAGAAAAACTTATGCTCAGGTTAATTGTTAAGCTTTTATCAAGACTTGTTGCGTTACTAAGATAACCAGAACTATAGGCCCAAGTTATCAGAACTAGGTCGATTATTTAAAACTATTTAATG
>JANOOI010000382.1:0-4319 GCA_031421235.1 Bdellovibrio sp. | reverse complement strand
GCGGATAAAACGACTGATCGCATTTTAGGTGGTCACATCGTTAGCGCCAATGCTTCTGAATTATTAGGTGAAATCATCGTCGCTATGGAATTTGGTGGATCATCAGAAGACTTAGCAAGATCTTTTCATTCACATCCCACGATGAGCGAAGTTATTCGTGAAGCGGCCCTAGCTGTAGATAAGCGTCAACGTCAGGGCTAGGATTATATTATAATTTATTATTAACAAGGAAGTTTTATGAGTTTATTAAACGTCTTAATTTTATCATCTACTTTAATAAGTACTTTCAGTTTTATTTCGGCAAAAGCTTCAGATATAGTTTTAATTCAGTCTGGGAAAACATTCGTTAAGGGAATTACAGAGTCAAAAGCCAAAGAAATAGCCGATGATCGTGATGAAATTAAAAAATATTCGTTTAGTGAACTGAAAATAAAAGCTGGCGACACTGTACAATTCGTGAATTCTGATTCCGTCAAACACAATGTTTTTCTGGAAGACACATTCAATTTTGTGCAACCACCAGGCGCTAAAGACAAACAGCAGTTTAAAAAAGCTGGCAGCTATAATGTACGCTGTGCGATTCATCCAAAAATGAAAATAAAAATAAATGTCGAATAGCTGTAAAGGATCTTAACTTTAATGAATCTATTTAAAAAACTTTCTCTTAAAATTGTAGACTTAAGATTGTCTAAAAAGTTTATCATTACATTTAGCAGCATCTTAATAATCAATATTGTAGCTGGGTATTATTTTTCAGACAAAATAAGAAGTCTTAAAAATTTAGTCGAAACTGTCTATGACAATCCACTGATGGCCAGCACCTACGCCATGAGTGCTAAATATAGATTTGAAAAAGTAGATTCATATGTTCGCACCGCCATTTATACACCTAATGTCGATGAAAGAAAAAACCTAACTAAAAAAATTAGAAGCGAACTTGAACAAGGACGTGAAGATCTTGATGTTGTCAAAGAGCGTGCACTTGCAGAATCCAGCAAAATACTTGTTGGTGAGGTTTCAGACAACCTATCGCTTTACGAAGATGAAATTAATAATACCCTTGAAAAAGCCAATACATTTAATTCTAATAATATCGAGGAAACACGTAAAAGCTTAGAAAATTGGATCAACTTAGGTGCCCGTACAATTATACAAGAAAAGTTAACGAATCTTACTGATGATGCTGCTGAAACCGGGTATTTTTTTCGGCTAGATTCTGAAGCAAAAAACAAAGAAACTGTTATTGTTTTCTACGTTTTGTCCGCAGCTTTACTTCTTATAACTATGCTGTTCGCGTTGTTTTTAACACGGACTATAGCGTGGCCCATTTTAAGATATGCTGATGCTTGTAAAGAAATTTCAAAAAATAATTATTCAAAGCGTCTTGATGTTTTCGGCGAAAAATCAGAAGTAGCTATTCTAGGGACTTCATTTAATCATATGCTTAATAAAATTGAGCAAAAAGATTTTGATATGCAGTCATTACTTGGCGGGATACCAAACGCCGTATTTTTCTTCGACCAACACGGTGTTATTTCAGATGAAAAATCAAAGGCAACATTTAGAATATTTCCCGATATCAATCAGTATTCTGATATCCAAAGTTTTTTCAAAAAATATTCTGATTTCCCAGAAGATAATATAAAAAATACCGTAGGATTTTTTTGGGATAATAGCCATGAACTGGATTTTGAATCGATTGCAGAGCTTTTACCACAGAAATTAGAAGTTACGAATGCCGATGGGGTTCAGTACCTGCAGATGAATTATCAGTCTGAAAAAAATCAAAATGGCCAGTTATTGCGAATTATAGTCATAGGTACGGATAAAACGACGGAAGTTTTGACGGCAATGGATTCAAAAAATAAAGAAGAGCGTGTTCAGCGAATTTCATTAGTCGGTCAGAATATCTCAGACTATCTGCAGGTCGTAGATGATTTAAATGAACTTTGGCAGGATATTTTTACTGAACTTAATTCAGCTATGACAATAGATATGGTTAAATTAAAAAGAAATTTACATACAATCAAAGGTGGATTAGCAGGATATGAATATAAAACATTAGCTGATCAAATTAATGATGTTGAAACATCATTACACGATAATGAAGTCAGAAATATTTTAGATCAGCTTAAATTTCGGCTTAACACTGCAAAAAATAATTTTGACGAACTTCATATTGAAGTTAAAAATATTTTTGGATTAACAAACGATAACCGTGCAATTAGCATCAATATTGAAAAATTTAATTCTCTAAAAAATCAAATTATGCAAAGTTCAAATCCCGAATTGATAGCATCAATAGGTCAGTGTGAAAAGATGCCGCTAGACACACTGTTTGCAAAATATAAAAAATATATTTCTAGATTAGTTGAAAATTCACAGATCAAGCTGGCTACAGTTAAAATAGATCCTTTAAGTTCTGAAATTCGCTCGCTGCATTTATCTAACTTAGCTGGAAGCCTAGGACATTTGCTTAGAAATTGTTTCGATCATGGCATCGAGGACGCAGAAACACGTGAAGCATTAGGAAAAGACATCGAAGGTGCAATTAGTGTTTTTGCCACTGAAGAAAAAAATGGAAATTTAACCTTAAAAATTAAAGACGATGGAAACGGAATAGATTTTGAAAAATTGGCTGACAAAGCTGTGAAGTCTGGACTTTGGACTGTTGAAAAAAGAAATTCATCTAACTTAACAGAAAAAATTAATCTTATTTTTCAATCAGGTTTATCTTCAGCAGAAATCGTTAGTGATACATCAGGTCGCGGTGTCGGCATGGATGCTGTTAAATCCGATATCGAAGCCAAGGGTGGGCGCATTGAAGTGATCACAGCAAAAGGTCTAGGAACTGAATTTATAATACATATGCCCAATTTTTAATTTTATAGTACATTAAAGTAATATACGCAGGAGATTTTATGTATTCAGCTAACACTAAGTTTTTAGTCGTTGATGATTTTATGATGGTTCGTGATATGGTTAAAAAAGCTTTGGGCGCAAAGGGCTTAACAAATATTATCACAGCAAAAAATGGTCACGAAGCACTTACAATTCTTAATGAATCTAATAATAAAAATGAACCTATAGAATTTATAATTTCTGACTGGAACATGCCCGTTATGACGGGGATAGATTTATTAAAAACTTGTCGCGGTGATGATAAATTTAAAAGTATACCTTTTTTGATGGTGACTGCTGAACGTGATCAAGCCCAAATCATTGAAGCGGCAAAACTAGGTGTTTCTGACTACATCATAAAGCCTTTTAGCTCTACAACTTTATTGGAAAAAATTGAAAAAATTTATCAAAAAAAAATGAAAACAGAAAAAGGAAATTAATCCCATGAACTCTGTAAAAAAATTTGAACCTGTTCATCCATTTTTAAACCGTGATGTCATCCTGAATCTTTCAAACGGTGTTGTTGAAACAATTGAAACGATGGCTGGGGTTAAAAGTACTTTTGATAAACCGTTTGTCGAAAAAAACTGGAAACCGACAAACGATATTTCGGTTTTTTTGAATTTAAATTCAAGTTTATTTAAAGGTCGCATTTATTTTCATTTCAATAAGTTAGCCCTAGTTCATTTATACGAAAAAATTATGGGGGAAACTGTCGACGCCGATAGTGTTGAGATTATTGATTGTTTAGGTGAAATATCTAATATCTGTTATGGTTTTGCAAAAGCTAAACTTAATGACAAAGGGCTTAAGTTTCAAATGTCTATACCTCAGCCGTGTAAAACAGTTGATTTAGAGCCTATTGAAAGCAGTAAGCCGCATATTATAATACCACTTGTAGTTCACAACTATGCTTGCCAAATTCAAATTGTCATTTTTTAGATTACTGATTCTTATCGCGCATAAGAAATTTTGGATTTGAACAGTAGTCAGGACCGTAGCTTGACGATCCAAAAACTTGTCTAAGATTAGTGTCTTTTGATGCTAAAAAATTTAAGTATCCAGGTGACCCACGAAGTACATACTTGTTATATTTTGCTCTCTCCACTTTTTTTGCTTCAATATCTTTAATTGCTTTAATTTTAGCAATATTTTGTGGATTAATCAGTGATTCAAAAAAATTATTTTGATTGTAAGTCATATATTCTGGAAAAGTTAACAAATACGATTTTTTAATTTTTTGTGGTAACTCTTTCGCACGCTTGAATCTTAAAGCTTTTTCTTCAGCTGTTTCAGTCTTTGGTGGTTTGGGCGGATTCGGTGATTTTACATAAGCTCGGGCAATTGATGTGACTGTTTTCTCTTCACCTGTGTGCGGATCAATAGCTAATTCAGGATTGTGAAAGTCAAAATCTTTC
>JANOOI010000381.1:0-7122 GCA_031421235.1 Bdellovibrio sp. | reverse complement strand
GAGTTTAGTACTTCTCTGGCTAGTACTTTTCTTCGTTCAAAATCTTCTTAGCCAGGTCGTATTTTTCAGGGGCGACGTAGATCCTGTCGATCACGCGCGCTCCTTCGTATTTTTGAAAGATCTGTGTCGCTAAATCAATTGGTGATGGTTTATCCCACTTATCATATTGATCGACCACAAAGATATTCATTTTATCATCTGTCGTGGTTGCATGATATTTTGAAAGACGGACTTTCGAACTGGCCCAGATCGAATGAATGTCTGAGGCCTTAAATAATTTAATGACATTTTCAGAGCGCTCTAGATCTTGGTTGTGTAATTCAATCGCCACACGGTACGGGGTTCGTTCTGCGATTCTTTTAGCCCATTCATTTTTTACTGTATCTAAATGTTCGTATAATTTGTAATCCGTGTACGAAACATAATCTTTCAAATTCGCTGGGATTTTGAATTGGACGTCTTTGGAATTTAAATACAGATTCAACATCTCTTCATAAATAATACTTTTATGATGGAAATAAACCATCAAATGCATGTGATGACGTGAAATCAAAAAATCATCGAAAGCATAAAGCGCCCTACGATTCAGTGCCAGGAAAGCCCTGTTATCTTGGATGTTTAGGGTTAAGTTCTGAATCAACCAGTCGCGGTCAATATTACCGTAACTGATCCCGCAGTAATAAGAATCCCGTTCTAAATAATCCATTCTGTCGGCATCTAATTCAGAACTGACGATTTGGCTAAGGATCGGACGAAAGTCTATTGATCCGTCCTTAAAAATGTCTGCTTCAGCAGTTAAATTTTTATCTATTAGTGCAGCCACGTGAAGAGGATCTATGTCAGAAAAGTATTTTCTAATAATCGTTGCGATATTTGAATCGGTGACGAACTTGATCGTGTAGTCTTCGTGATTGGCTTGCCGGTTTTGATTCATTTTTTGATCGTTAAAAACTTTAACATCAAGATCTTTAAGCGGGGGCATGACTTGTTCAGTGGTGTGGCTTAAAGGGCCGTGACCAATATCATGAAGAAGTGCGGCTAACTTAGTAAGTTGTCTGAAGCGAATTTTATTTTGGCTTTTTGCAAACGGGTACGCGCGAAAAATACTATCGAAGACTAATCCTGCAACGTGACTTACGCCAATGGAATGAAGAAACCTGTTGTGAGTTGCTCCGGGAAAACTGAATTCAGAAAAACCAAGTTGTTTTATTTCACGCAGTCTTTGAAATTCAACTGACTCAATAATCGCTTCTTCGCCTTCATTTAAATAGATTGAACCATGAATGGGGTCTCTGATTTCCATAGCGGGTAAAGTATTCCGTTTAAAGGTGGCTGGCACCTTCTGTTGCGACAAGTCTAAAGGTGTCAGCCACCTTTCGGATCTCAACTCATTTATACAAGAATCTAAGCTGGCCTTATCTTCGCAGCAGCGATTTTAATGGGCAGAAAAAGAAGAATTCTACAGGAAGCTTTAGGACAAAATCTATGGATATGAATGAAGTAAAGACAGAATATTTTGAACTTTTAAGAAGATTGAATAAATCAAATAAGGCTAAAAACACTACAACCAAGTTAGATTTTATAATTGATCAAAACGATGAGCAAGTGTCTAAGCTTTATGCGGCTATTTCAAAAGATCAAAAAATATTACTTTGTATTAAAGATGGCCATGAATGGAATCCTGCCAAATTTAGTGGATTAGATCATCTTGAACAGTTTATTTGTAGCCAACTAAGATACGTACTAAATGCAAATTTAACTGATTTAATATTAAGAAATCTTTTTAAGCATATTGAATAATTGTATGAATTCTTCTTGTATTTTTGGCATATCAGCAGCTGTGATTGTATAGCGATACGAATCTAAAACTTTATTTTGAATCAAATCGTATTTGTAATGGATATTATCGTCAGAATAGTAAAAAATTTCTTGAGTGCCTTTTGTTAAGATCCTTACGTAAGGAAGTTTTTTTGCAAAGCTTTCGTATGTTAAAGAATCCATGAAGTTATTGCTCACATTATCGAAAAATTGAATTGAGAACTCAGTCTCTGATGTAAAATTAAAGTATATACACTGACAGTCATAAGGCATGATGAAGTTTTTTAATCTCTCAATATTTTTTAGACTTGCTTCGTAATCCATGCCTTCTTATCGGTTTTTAAAAACAAAACTATTTATCTAAAATGTGACGTTAATTAAAAAGTTATCTAAGCTATTTCTATGTGGCGCGTCCAAAGGTGCCAGCCACCTTTAGTCCAGAATTTTTATCACGACCTGTTTAATTCGATTACAGGACAGTCATTAGTCCAGAAGTGAATCTTAGTGAAACAAACGTCTCAAGTTTTCTCAGGATGAGCCGAAAAAGTGTACAAGACTTATACGATTCCAAGATCTTATGGATTAGATCTTGAAACCTTATCTCACAGTGGAACACACAGTGAGACAACTTCAGGAGGAAGTTATGGGATTACGAATTGGTACAAATGTTACTGCACTCAATGCTCAAAAGGCATTGTGGGGAACAAAAAACAGTATGGATAGAGCAATGGCAAGACTCTCTTCAGGTAGTCGTATTAACAAAGCATCTGACGATGCGGCGGGATTAGCGATATCTGAAAATCTGAAAGCCCAGATAAGAGGAAACAAACAAGCCAATAGAAATGCTCAAGATGGTATCTCAATGATCCAAACTGCGGAAGGTTCTTTAGGCGAAGTCGGTAACATGCTTATTAGATTACGTGAATTAGGCGTTCAAGCAGCCTCTGATACGATCGGTGATAAAGAAAGAAGTTTAGCAAACGTAGAGTATGCACAACTTCTTGAAGAGATAGATAGAATCACCGGAAGTACAGAGTTTAACGGAACACCTTTATTGTCCGGAACAGGCGGAACTTTAGACTTCCAAATTGGAGTCAAAAACTCTCCTGACTTTGACAGAATCTCTTTTGATGCCGCCGCTGCAGATGCAGGAACGATGGCTTTAGGATTGAATCTTTCAAATGTTTTAGACAAGACGTCGGCTCAAGAGTCGTTATCGCAAGTTGATTTTGCGATAAGTTATGTGAATCAGTTGAGAGCGGGTTTTGGAGCGATTCAAAATCGACTAAATTCGACTGTAGAGAACCTACAGACGAGCGTAGAAAACTTATCAGCTGCAAATTCACGGATTCGGGATGCAGACATTGCTGATGAAAGCACAGAGCTGTCGAAGCAGAATATTCTGTTGCAAGCAGGAACAGCTGTTTTAGCACAAGCGAATCAGCAGCCGACATTAGCACTTCAATTACTGAAATCTTAATTGATATCAGTCATTGAAATAGCTTGTCAGTAGTTTTAGAGATTGAATTATTTTTTAACGAATAGGAAGGATTCTATTCGTAACCAAGGAAAGGGACGTTCACGGATGAATACATTACAAGGAGGATAAAATGGGATTACGTATTGCAACAAACGTTGCTGCCCTGAATGCAGGTAAGAATCTGTATTCGTTAGGGATAAAACAGAATTCTTCGATGGCTAAATTAGCCTCGGGGTTTAGAATTAACCAGGCATCAGATGATGCTGCCGGGTTGGCGATATCAGAAAGCTTGAAAGCGCAAATACGCGGTATGAAGCAAGCCAACAGAAATGCGAATGATGGTATATCATTAGTTCAAGTTGCCGAAGGTGGCTTGGGTGAAGTGGCGAATATGCTAGTCCGTCTTCGCGAGTTAGGTGTTCAATCGGCTTCCGATACAATCGGTGACCGTGAAAGAGCCTTAACCGATGTTGAATATCAACAGCTCAAAGAAGAGATCTCTAGGATTGCTCAGAGTACGAAGTTCAATGGAACAACGTTACTGAACGGTCAAGGTGGTATCTTAGATATTCAGGTCGGTACACAGAATGATCCATTTAACGATCGTATCAGCTTCAGAGCTGATCAAGCGAATTCAACGCTTGAGTCGTTAGGGCTATCAGAGTCAAATGTTCTTAAAAAAGATCAGGCTCAGTTAGGACTATCGCAGGTCGATGACGCAATTCATGCTGTGAATGCGATGAGAGCAAATTTTGGTGCATTCCAGAATAGGCTTCAATCAACATCACAGAACTTGTTAACAGCAGAAGAAAACTATGCAGCAGCTAATTCACGAATCCGTGATACAGACATCGCCGCAGAGTCGACTGAGTTGACAAAAAATAACGTGTTACTACAAGCTGCAACTACGGTTCTCAGCCAAGCTAACACGAATACTCAGCTAGCGCTTAAGTTGTTAGGTTAATCCCCTAGCAACCCAAAGCAAACATTTTATCCTTTCCGCTAAATCCTTGGGATGAGTGAGCCTTTGTAAAAAAGGGCTCACTTCATCATATAGTGATGATGTGTGTGGGTAGAAAAAATTATTCAAGATGTTAATAGATAATTGTTCGTGAAAACTTAAAATAGATTTATTCACACAGATGTGAGTTGGTTTTATTTTTTGAAGGTCTAAAAATTAAAAGTTGATTCTTCTTCCAGAATCAAAAAAGAAAAAGCCTAGGTGTTACCTAAGCCTTTTGTCGTTTGTGCGATCTACACTAAATCTCGCTACTAAAAAAACAAATCAAAATTACGGCGGCGTGACTGTTATGTCAAAATAACTTTCTTGTAATGGTACGATCGGATTAACTGTTCCACTCACAGTTGCAGTCGCAGTTACACGAATAACACTAGGCATCGATGCGGTGGCTTTCAATGTAAAATCGCGAGAATACTGGCCAGTTGTAAAACTAGTATTTTGGGTAATTGTATTTAAATTAGGACAGCTTGTTGTGTGATTAGCAGCTATAAAAACGCTTCCGGGGCCGCCGCTAATAAACGATGTTGTTAATCTAATTGTGCTACTTGCCGGAACTGCAGCTCCCAACGTATTTGCAATTTGAACTTGATAAAAATTTGCACAGTCACTACTTTTTATTTGATTTGGACCATTTATAAATAGCCGAGCAGGAACCGCATTACCTGTAATAACTTCTATCGGGTGAACACCACGAAGTAAAAGAGGAGCACTCACGCTAAGCGTACCTGAAGTTAATGGCGTTAGCCCAAGCGATGTCTGGCGGTAAGATGAGTTTGAGCTGTATTTCACGAAAAAATAAGGTCTGTTAATAACAGAATCAGAAATCAAGGCCGTTGATGAAGCGCCGTGATTAATTTTATTTGATTCATTACAAATATAATTTCCTTCATTGTTGTCACCTGTATAAAAACTAGCGCCGGTATCGATAAAATTACCAGCTAACAAATGTTCGACTTGGTAACGATATGATGTGCTAGATGCGCTCGCAGTACCTGATGTGCTGACAATTCGAGCTGACATTTTATAACAAGTATCTGCTAAAACTCTGCGTGGTCCGAAAAAATCAAAGCTTGTGATTGGAATGTGACTAGGATAGCTTGGGAAAATTCTATGATCTCCCTCAAAAAGTTTTGTTCCTGAAGCAAAAACATCAGGTTCTAGTTGATAACTGACTGTAGTTGCTGAAACAGTTTTGATCCAGACCTGTCTTGATCTTGCTTTCGCTTGAATTGGTAAAGATGGTACCGTAGGAGCGTTACTGGAACATTCGGCTTGGCTGTTGTAAAAATCATAAAAATTGCCTCCACTATTTTGGGTGCCGCTGGCGTCTCTGGTTATATACGACAATGAAACTACAGCTGATACAGGCAGTTCGCCGTTACGGCCAAGATTATCCACAAATTCTACATCTATTGCGTTACAAGAATTTGCGACAAGGACATCTTTAGGAAAACTATTTTTTGTTAGCTTTGCCCGCGTTGGAATTATTTTCGACGAACCTGGATTATCAGGTCCGTAACATTCACCGATTTGATTGTTATTAGCAATACTGCCGCTTACGGATTGCATCTGGATATTGACTGTGTTGACGGCTCCACCGCCGGTTAAGTTAACGCCACCAGTGGTTCCTAAAAGAATTGGATTTGAAACTAAGTCTAAATTAATATTTGGATCTGTAAAACCTAAACAGCTTGTAATCGGCGAAGCTTTTAAACCGATAAGTGTAAAAACGCGGTCGTTTCCTGCAGGAACTTCGATGCTAATTACTCCGTTGCTTGGTACTAAGCCGCGGATCATGCCGACTTGACGGTTACCAACAACTGTTTTGGTTTCAATAGTTTCAGTCCCTGACAAAGTGGTTGCAACTGTCACAACTTCACAACGTGTTCGGTTTAAAGTTGGCTCACCTGCAGGACCACCCACCATCACTGCGTAACAGTTGATATCGCTTAATTGTGTTGGCGTCGAAACCGAAGAATTCATTTGAGCACTGACTAACTCAGAAACGCCATTCGATAAGTCAGGCATTTTTATTGTCACACTTGAATTCAATTGATCGTCAACTTTTCCACACGATGAAAGTGCAGCGACTAAAAATAGACCAATTAGGGCGTGAACAAATTCGATTTTATTTAGATTTTTCATATAAGTTATTATGACCTAAGTTGGTCGAAATTCAAAATTGAGTATTCAAGTGAAACCGAATCAAGACTAAAGTATTATTCTGAGACATTCTTAACCGGCCTGGTTCTGATTTGGAACTGTCAAATTTTTTTACACTCTGACTAGTAAACTCTTCATAGCGAAAAACATAATCTAGACATTAAATTTGGCTGTGCTAAAAGTGGGGCAAATCTTAAGGAGATCAATATGAAAAAAGCTTTACTTTTAGCTGCTACGTTAGTTTTAACTTCAACAACTGTTTTTGCAATGGGCGCGCACAATGACAAAGACAATTGTGTTATCTCTTACGGAAAAGGTGAATACACCACACCTAATTTAACAATCGCTTGTGATGGCGTAGCTTTACTTCATGTTAAAGTTGCCCCTTTTAAAAAAGTTGTACAAAATGATTTTTACTTAACCTTTCAAAACATGGTTAATTCTGATGGCGCAAAAAAATGTACACAATACGACCAAGCAACTGTTTGGTGGGCGACTTGTTTACGATAGTCTAATTTTTTAGATTAGTTTTTTGAATATCTGTAAAAGCCTCAACTCTAATTAAGTTGAGGCTTTTTTTATTTAAAATCTGCTTTTAAAGTATTTGAATTTTAGGTTGGCTTTTTCTATCAATAAAAAT
>JANOOI010000380.1:0-1969 GCA_031421235.1 Bdellovibrio sp. | reverse complement strand
GTTTTGATGAATTAGTTATTGCGTACACTGAGCAAATAAGGGCCTTATTAGACGGCGGCGTAGATATTATATTAGTAGAAACTATTTTTGATACGCTGAATGCCAAAGCTGCGCTTTATGCTTTTCAAGAAATTCAAGACGCGACAGCGTATAAAATTCCGTTAATGATTTCGGTTACGATTACTGATCTTAGCGGCAGAACATTATCTGGCCAAACTGTTGAAGCTTTCTGGAACAGTGTTAAGCACAGTCAGCCCTTAAGTATCGGGATTAACTGTGCCCTTGGCGCAAAAGAAATGAAACCTTATATTAAAGAATTATCACGGATAGCAGATTGTTTTATTTCTTGCTACCCGAATGCAGGGTTACCAAACCCACTAGCACCAACTGGTTATGATGAAACACCTGAATCATTAGCGGCTGAATTAAGTTCGATGGTTGATGAAGGTATTGTGAATATGATTGGTGGCTGTTGCGGGACGACACCTGCCCATATTGCGGCGCTAGTTTCAGCAAATAAAACAAAAGACGGGCGTTCGCCAGAAAAATGGAAACTTATTAGTAAAAAACCATTAAGACTTTCAGGCTTAGAGCCTTTTACACATGAAAGACCTTTCACAATTGTTGGTGAAAGAACAAACGTTACAGGATCAAAACAATTTGCAGGTCTTATAAAGGCCAAAAACTACGAACAAGCCCTTGTCGTAGCCAAACAACAAGTTGAAAACGGGGCCAACATATTGGACGTGAATTTTGATGAAGGATTATTAGATTCAAAAAACGTAATGACGCATTTTTTAAATTTACTGGCATCTGAACCAGATATTTGTAAAATCCCTGTTATGGTTGATTCTTCTAAGTGGGAAGTTTTAGAAGCTGGACTTAAATGTCTGCAAGGTAAATCAGTTGTTAATTCGATTTCATTAAAAGAAGGCGAAGAGATTTTTATTCAACAAGCCAGCATCATTAAAAAAATGGGTGCGGCTGTGATCGTGATGGCTTTTGATGAAAACGGACAGGCCGCCAGCTGTGATGAAAAAGTCAGAATTTGTAAACGGGCCTATGATATTTTAGTTAATAAAGTTGGTTTTGATCCGTCAGATATTATTTTTGATGGAAATATTTTAACTGTCGCCACAGGCCTTGATGAACATGATAACTACGGTGTTGAATTTATTGAAGCCGTTAAAAAAATAAAAACTGAATGCCCAGGAACTTGGACCAGCGGCGGAGTTTCTAATTTAAGTTTTTCTTTTCGTGGGCAAAATTTAATTCGTGAATCGATGCATTCAGTATTTTTATATCATGCCATTCAAGCGGGCCTTGATATGGGGATTGTGAATGCGGGTATGATCACAGTTTATGACAGTATCGATAAGAGTCTTCGCGATTTATTAGAAGACGTAGTTTTAAACAGAAATAACGATGCGGCGAACAGCGGAGATACAGCTGAAGCACTTAGCGGAGATACAAGTGGACCGCTTAGTGGTACAGAAAGATTATTAGAATTTTCTAAAACAATTAAATCAGATTCCAGTAAATCTGCAGATGCTGGTGCTGATGCCAAAAATGAATGGCGTAAATTAGATTATAACGAACGTATCAAGCATTCATTAGTTTTTGGATTAGATCAGTACATTGATATAGATACGGCTGAAGCTTTATCTCAATTAAAAATTCCTTTGAATGTTATTGAAGGTCCTTTGATGGACGGTATGAAAGTCGTGGGTGATTTATTTGGTCAAGGTAAAATGTTTTTACCCCAGGTCGTAAAATCAGCCAGGGTTATGAAAAAAGCCGTGGCCCATTTAGAACCGTATTTGAAAGCTGAAAAAGAAGAACGTGAAAGAAACAGAGCTGTTGGCGCAAAATTAGAAAAATCTAAAAAAACAATATTAATCGCCACTGTTAAGGGTGATGTGCATGATATCGGTAAAAATATTGTGGGTGTGGTTTTAGCCTGTAACGG
>JANOOI010000379.1:0-2683 GCA_031421235.1 Bdellovibrio sp. | reverse complement strand
TGTGTTTTTCAAAAATTCACTTTTAGGTTTAAGTTCAGCAATTTGATCGGCAGTGCCCAGTAAATTCAACATCACACAGAATGGATATTTCATTTTTGTTGATCCTAAGGGTAAATCCAGAACACTTCTGATGTGATTAGTGAACTGCGACGTTTCACAGGCCATCATGGTGTAATGAGCACTATTGTGCGGTCTTGGTGCCGATTCGTTTAAGTAAACTTCATCTTCTTTAGTCACAAAGAATTCAAAGGCAAAAAGACCTCGTGATTTTATCGTTTGCAGAGCTTTTTTCGTGAAATCATAAATTTGGGTTTGTGCAGATTCAGAAATTTCTGCAGGTGCCGTTACAAAATGACAAATATGATTTTCTTGGTGAGTTTCGACAATGGGGTAATATACGATTTGTGTTGAATTTTGGGCCGCTGTTATAGCCACTTCTTTAAGGTAAGGAATAAATTTTTCGACAATTAATTCACCTTGTAATTTTTTAAAAGCAGTAATTATATCAGCTTCAGTTTTGATCGTAAAATTGCCGTAACCATCGTAACCACCTTTAATTGTTTTTAAAACAACAGGGTAGTTATGTTGAAGAATAAATTTTTTAATATCCCCTGTTGATTCAACTTTTTGAAAAGGGGCTACACGAATACCTGCGGCCTGGAAAGTTTGTTTTTCAGTTAATTTATCACCAATCAAAGAAAAACTTTCAGCCGTGGGGAAAAGTTTATGTGGATGTTTTTTTTCAATGGCATTTAAAATTTTTTGATCGATGAATTCGTTTTCTAAAGTGATATAGTCGCATTCACTAGCAAACTGAAGAATGCATTCTAGATCATTCAATTCACAATGAGTTGTTTTGCCCGCCACAAATGAGGCTGGGCTTTTGTGTTTGTCATTGCAGATAACATGAATGTTTAAGCCTAGTTCAGAGGCAGCCATAGCTGACATACGCGAAAGTTGTCCGCTTCCCAGCAGACCGATTGTCGTATTTACGTTCATAGCTATTTATACCTGTAATTGCTGATGTATGACAAAGTTTTTATTTGCTTACATGCTGAATTACTTTTATATTTTATTAACAAATATCCATCCCCCTACAGGAGTCTTGCATGTGCGGAGTAATAGGAGTCTACGGGACTACTTATTCATCTCAGGAAGTCCAACAAGGTCTGCAAGTTTTGCAGCATCGGGGACAAGACGCCGCTGGAATACTTTCTTTTAATTTTCAAACAAAAAGTTTTAATTTACATAAAGACACAGGTTTAGTTTCTCAGGTTTTTTCAGCTGATAAAGTCAAAGAACTACATGAGGGTTTATCTGGTGAAATGAGCATCGGTCATACCAGGTATGCCACGGTTGGACCAAAGACGGCCTTAAACGCTAAGCGTGATATTCAGCCGATGATGGTGAATTATCCGTTTGGTATCGGTATGGCCCATAATGGAAACATTGTTAACTATTACGATTTGAAAAAAAACTTGAAAGAAAAAAACAATCGGCATCTTTTCACGCAAAATGATTTAGAGGCTTTGTTAAATATCTTAGCCGAAGGCTTAGTTGATGCTGCTGAAAGATCTGAAACATTTACTTTTAGCCATTTTGAAAAAGCTGTAAAAGGGTTATTTGATCAAGCCAAAGGCGGATTTTCAGTTTTAGGTTTGTTGGCTGATAAGGGTTTTTTTGCGTTTCGTGATCCTCACGGTATTAGGCCGTTGATTTTAGGAAAAAGAAAACTGTCTGATCTTGAAAAGAAAAATAATCCCAATCATTTTGATTTTAGTTATTGTCTCAGTTCAGAATCAAATGCTTTAAATTTATTAGGCTACGAAGTCATCAGGGATTTAAAACCCTCTGAAATTTTATTTATTGATACCAAAGGAATAGTTCATTCTTCAGTTGATTACTCACAGTCTCGTGAAATTAAAGCTAAGCCTTGCATGTTTGAATGGGTTTACTTTTCTAACCCTGAGACAACATTAGAAAACCGCAGTGTGTACGCAGCAAGGCTTCAATTTGGTCAGGCTTTGGCTGCAGAAATAAAATCAAAAATTGATTCAGGCCTTATTAGTCCTGATATTGTTGTGCCAATTCCAGAAACAGCCCGCGTTGCTGCCATTAGCATGAGTGAAACTTTAAAAATTCCTTACCGCGAAGTTTTGATTAAGAACAGATACATTCAACGAAGTTTTATTTTAAATACGCAAGAAAGCCGAAAGCTGGCTGTGCAATTAAAATTAACGGCGATTGCCAGCGAAATAAAAGGCAAAAACGTCTTACTTGTTGATGATAGTATCGTTCGTGGAACCACATCAAAACAAATTATTGAACTTGTCAGAGAAGCTGGCGCCAAAGAAGTTTATTTTGCATCAACATGCCCTCCGATTCGTCATCCGTGTTATTATGGTGTTGATTTTCCAGACCCTAATGAATTAATCGCTTACAATAAAACAGTTGAAGAGATCACTGAATATTTAGGGGCTGATCAGATGTTTTACTTATCTGAAGAAGGACTTAAAAAAAGCATTAATCAAGCTGATGTGTGTATGGCCTGTATCAATGGTAAATATCCAGTTGATTACAAAAATAATGATTCATTTCGTGAAATGCGCAGCACGCATAGGAATGCTTAAAGCATGACAGATTTTTTACCTCCTCTTCTTTATACAGGGTCTGTAAAGAATGT
>JANOOI010000378.1:0-5579 GCA_031421235.1 Bdellovibrio sp. | reverse complement strand
GTTTCATCGGGCATAGTTTCAACCACTATGCCATTTATTGAAAAGCACCAGCCATAGGCTTTCATTTCCGTATCTGATACAACTTTGATTTCTTGTTTCAGATTATAGATTTCAACAATTCCTGAATCAGTTCCTTTATGGGGCACACTATGTTGATCAAAAATAGCTATTGTTGTTTCGCCAACGTTACTAGGTAACATTAAGCCAATGTTTTGCTTAAATAATTGTTCACCCTTTTCACCCAGGACTTCAACAGTGATGGCCTGAGCAGATAAAGAAAATGAAGTGATTACAACAAAGCAAATTTTGAAAATATTTTTCATAGGCTAGAACTTAATCTTAAGACGTGTTCTAGTCAAGATGGAGTGATCAAGTTTATTGCTTCGGATATCGTTGGCAAATTTAAATTCTTAATCTCAATGAACTAATCTTGATGTGTGCATAAGAATCGATTCAACTAAGTTATTTCGATCAATTGGTTTAGGAATATGGTCAGAAAACCCTGAAGCAAGAGCACGTATTCGTTCGTCGTTCATGGCGTGCGCAGTTAATGCAAGTACAGGCTTTTGATAATTGTTACACTTCAGTTTTGCTAAAGCCTCATAACCGTCAATGCCTGGCATCTGAATATCCATCAGCACAGCGTCGTATTCATTATGCAAAGCCATTTGCACGGCTTGCTCTCCGTTCTCAGCTTCATCAACAACTGCACCTTCACGTTTCAAATAAACTTCAACAAGCATACGGTTTTCTGAAGAATCATCAACGACAAGAACTTTCAGACCCTGAAGACGTTGATTTTTCACGTGAAAGTTTTCACGTGAAAACTGTCGTTCTTCTATTGTGTTTAAGTTTTTTGTGGCGACAATTTCAAGTTTGAATGTACATCCTTTATTTTTACTGCAAGATTCAAGAGAAACATCTCCTCCAAGTGCTTGACCCAGTTTTCGAGAAAGTGCCAAACCTAACCCTGTCCCTCCGTATTTACGATTACTTTTTTCATCACCCTGAGTAAACGGTTTAAAAAGTCGCGCAGCCTGCTCAGCTGTCATTCCAATTCCTGTGTCAGTTACAAATAAGAAAACTTTTAAGGAGTTTTTATTCGTTTCCTCAAAGCGACCATGAATTGTCACGCTGCCTTGTGTGGTAAACTTAATGGCATTGCCAATGAGATTGACCAAAATCTGCCGAATACGAATCGTGTCCGAATTAATTTTATATTTTGGTAGCCCACTCTTATCAAATTTAAGTTGCAGATTTTTTCCTGCCGCACGATCTGAAAACATCTCCAGAATTTCATCTATAAGAGATGATAAACAAAGCGGAGAGCGCTGAATCTGAAGTTTTCCCGCTTCAATTTTAGAAAGATCTAGAATATCGTCGATAATTTTTATAAGTGCTTCGCCACTTCTAGTGATAATTTCAAGATAGTGGTTTCGCTCCTTTGTATCAACAGTGGTTTTTAAAATGTCAGCAAAACCTAAAATAGCTCCAAGCGGAGTCCTTATTTCGTGACTCATATTTGCTAAAAATGAACTTTTTGTTGTATTTGCATTCTCTGCATTAGCTTTAGCTGCTAAAAGCTCTTTTTCCTGCTCAATCCGATCCGTAATATCAAGCCCACTGACCATGATATCATCAATCTTTCCGTCTTCACCTTTGATTGGAACCATTGAGAAATCCACCCACCGGATATGTTCTTTATTATTGATGATTGCAATATACTGAGTATCGTAACGCTGAGAATGCCCTAAGCAGACTTCATTAAATGCTTGCTTAAGTTTGTCCTTCACTTCAGGTAGAGACTTCCACCAAGTGCCTTCCCAAAATGGTTTTCCTAGAATTTCTTCTTTATTCGCACCAATGATACTTGCGGCAGCTTGGTTGACAAATGTTAAAGTTCCCTGATCATTTAAAAATCCAGCAAAAATCGACATCGTATCAAAAATATTCTGCAGTTTTAACCGCGCATTCTTTTGGTCTGTGATGTCCATAATCAGTCCAGAAAAACAAATCGGTCTTCCGTCATCGCCATAAACAGTATTGCCACGAGACAAAACCCATTTAAGCTGACCGTCAGAATGAACAATTCGTAACTCTTGCGAATAAGGCTTTCTTTCCTGAACGGCCTCCTGCCAAACACGGCCAACTTCTTCTAAATCATCCTTATGAATAAGTTGTGCTATAATTTCTTTTATACTCCCTTTTATTTTTCCATATCCTAAAATTGAGTTAGCTTCAGGTGATAAAGTCACAGCATTGTTCTTTAAATCGATCATCCATGTTCCCATTTGACCTGATTCAAGCGCTAGCTTTAGATTTTGTTCGCTTTCTTCAATACGTTTTCTGGTTAAAACTCGTTCTGTCACATCGATCGCATGATCGTAGACTCCGTAGGGTTTACCCTCTGGGTCATCGATTCGAATACAAGTAAAATCATAATAACGATCTTCAAGATGATCGTCGTTGCAGGAAGCTATCTGAGCTAAAACTTCTTTTCCGATAAATGGTTCACCACTTTCTAAAACATGTTTAATTGGGCCGTAAAATGGTTGATCATTAAATTCAGGACACGCTTTAAGAAAAGGTTTTCCGACAAGTTCACGATCCTTAAAAATTTTCTGAAACTCCGGATTGATCTTTTCAAAAACTAAATCTGACCCTTGCCAAAGTGCCATTGCTGCAGGTGCGCCTTGAAAAATCATTTCAAGTTTGTGACGTTCATACTTTAATTGACGATCAGATTCCTTGCGTTCACTTATATCCGTAAAAAAAATAGCTAAACCTCCATCTGATTTTGGATATACTCGAACCTCAGTCCAAATCTTAAGGGGCTCGTAGTAATCCTCAAAAAGTACGTGAACTCGTTCATTCATCGCCTTACTGTAGGCTTGTAAATATTTAGACTCTTTATGAACAGGGTCAGAAAAATAAAGATCAAGAAAACTTTTCCCAATTTGATCTTCACGTTTAATTTGCGTTACTTTTTCGTGATGCGCATTGACCTGAGTGATTTTCCAATCTTTATCAATAGAAAAAAATGCGTCACTCATACTTTCAAGAACATCAATGACATCATCTTGTGCCTGTTTGTATCAATCAGCACACTATTAAAGATCTTCTCTGTATTATACAGCATTCTTCGTTTCAAAGCAGACGAAAAGCACACCACCAACAGCACCGAACTCATCAAAAATTGGAGAGTTCCCATAACTCAAATAAACATCTTCAGTTTTGCCGTTTCTAAAAAAAGTGAAAAGCTGATCTTCAACCCAAGTCGCCCCGGCTTCACTCATAACCAAATCTATTTGTGGCTTAATGAACGGCCAAATTTCGGGCCAACACTCTTCTGCACGCTGTCCTATGGCTTTGAGATTTTTCCCTTCAAAAATGCTAGACAAGAAAGCGTCATTATAAAATTGATACAGCTCTGTCCCCCAGAAAATAAACATGGGATGTCGCGAATGAAAAAGTGTTTTCAACATTGTTGTGAGCGCTGCAGGCCACATCTCTGCAGGACCGAAGGGGTGTTTAGACCAATCTATTGAGCAAAAAAGCTCTCCTGTAAGGCCTCCGCCAATGAGATGTAGCGGTCTATTCGCTAATTTTATTTCTTGATCGTTAGACACTCAAACTCCCGTTAATGAAATTTGATATTAACTTTAAATAATATTTGAATTCATTATTTGAATCACTTTATAGCACACAGAAAACAAAAAAGCCATTCAAGTTAATCTAGTTTAATCGTGTATATCTCTCTATGTAATAAAAAAATTAAAATCAAAATATGTACGTCCATTGAATGGACGTTGGATTTTTTATTTGTAATTTAATTCATGAATCTGAAGCTAAAACTATTAAAAAGGAATCCAAACCACAAAATACGGATCAATGCGGTCTTCGACAAAAGCTGGCGAAATCGACTGCCCGCTTTGTTCGTCATAGGTGAAAGATTTTTTACTAAACTGCGGGGCAATTGAAATGTTGTCTAAAGCGAATCTGTAACCAATATCGATCTGATAACCATTACCCTTGTATCCACCAGTCATCGTTGGATTAATAAAATAAGTCCCCAATATAAAAAAACCAGCCGCTTTATTTTTCATATAGCCCACAGTGGGGCCGATTCCCGTACGATTAGCAGTTGATGTCCCATTATCATATTTTTCAGACCCGTACATGCCACCTAAAGTAAAACCATTTGAGTAAAGCTTCCCCGCCCCCAAATCAATCATGGTACGTGATGTATTCGTCGTAGAGCCTTCAATGCCAGAGCTATCGCTCATGTACATCGTGGCAATACGAACATAACCTGCAGCTTGGGTTAATCGCGTCGTGAATAAAACTGTGAAAAGTAGAGTGTAAGTTATTTTTTTAAGCATGAAATATCATAAGGTTAAACAAAATAAGTTGTCATCATTATTTTGGTACAGGATGCCCATCCACACGGATTTGGAATAAAAAGTATGATGGCACACAAGCCCCTTCTGTAGGGCTTACCTTCATGCAGACATAATCGTTTCGACAAGAATTATTTTCATCGCAACGACCACGTGATCTAAGTTCCTTATGATTTTCTAAGCATTGATCAAAAGTTTTAACTTTTCCTGATAAACAATCAGAAAACCCATTACCTGCGATGGGACCACAGATTTCACGGTTTTTATCTTTTATGTTATCACAGCTAGATGTGCACATACCTGATGGGAAACCACCACCTGGGGGCTGACACGAATATTTTGGATCACTGTTGTTACATCCCATGATTTCAGTAGGTAATGGCGGTTTATCAAGTGAATGATGATTTTGAATAAGAAAGTTTTTTATACAGGCATCACCAGAAAGTCTTGTTTTAAAAACACATTTCCCTAAATCTTTTTCGCCAATCGCACCTTCATCATTTGCGCAGACTAAATCATCTTCACAAACCCAATGCGCAAATCCTTTAGATCTTGGTAGACCACAAAAATCACCGTATTTAGCAAATGTTGCCATTGGTGCAATTGAAAAAGGACGATCTTCAGGTGGAACTTCATTTTTACGAACAGCTTCTAAATACTTCATGCGTCTGATCATTTCTGATTGAAAATGTCCAGAACCTGCTGAAAAAATTGAATTCAGCGGATGTGTTTGTGCCCGGTCTTCACCTAGAAAATGGAAACCTGCAATCGTTCGGTTTTGGTGACAGCCAACACAAGATAAGTCGTTCAATCGACGTAGAACAGCATTCGGCGTGCGCACATGATTATTTCCGGAATAACTTAAATCTTGAAAATCAGATTCTTTATAAACTTTATCAAATGGCCTGTTATCATAACGGGCTATACCGTGCGGAGAAAATGAACTTATTTTTAAAGCTAAAAACTGCTCTGGAATTTTAAGAGTTCCGTTTTCAATTTTTTTGAAATTGACAGGATTTTTTAGAAACATCAATAAGTTATTTTTTAGATTTACATTTTTATTAAGAATGTCTGGATCTATCGTGTTTTCTAAACCGCCCCGCA
This sequence comes from Bdellovibrio sp., assembly GCA_031421235.1. GTDB lineage: Bacteria > Bdellovibrionota > Bdellovibrionia > Bdellovibrionales > Bdellovibrionaceae > Pseudobdellovibrio. The sequence continues at coordinate 75 of JANOOI010000378.1, read as the reverse complement.
CCAGGCGCTGATTTTCAAAATGAAAAACTCGTAAAACATATTCACCAGTACCGCCCAGTAAATTGCGAACTCCTG
>JANOOI010000377.1:0-1728 GCA_031421235.1 Bdellovibrio sp. | reverse complement strand
TTTTCGGCAGCATAGTTGATCACAGCCGAATTCATATAATTAGAAAACTCTGCGGAATCCATTTTTCTTAATTCAAACATTCTTGATCCCCCTAACAATTAATATTAAATACTAACTCAATTGTGCCCGCAATATAAGCTTTTCAAGGCCTCTACTATCTTATGCTAGGTACTTGACATCACACAGTACCTAGCCTTATATAGTACAGATACGACAAACTAATAGAGGTTTTATGAATGCACAGTTTAAAAAAGGCGTTTTAGAACTGAGTGTGCTCACGATGATCAGCCGTAAGAACTATTATGGTTACGAACTGGTCGAAGAGATTTCAAAGGTTTTAGAAATCTCTGAAGGCACACTCTACCCGATTCTAAGACGTCTAACTGAAGAAAATTATTTTGAAACGTATTTGCAGGAATCCAGCGAAGGCCCTCCGCGTAAATACTATCGGATCACAAAATTAGGACGTGATTATCAAAAAAACCTTTACAAACAATGGATCGAATTTAATCAGCAAATTGAAAAACTAATTATGAAGGACATAAAATGACTCAAAGTGAATATTTAAGAAAACTAGAAGGTGCCTTAAAAAATAATGGCATTAGCCGAATCCATGAAATACTTGCGGACTATCAAGAGCATTTCGCAATGGGTATCAGTAACGGCAAAACTGAAGCCGAGATCAGTCAAAAGTTAGGCGAACCCGAAACGATCGCTGGGGCCTATCATACTGAAGACATGATCCGAGAAATTAAAAGCCCCGAATCGAACAACTTTAGTTTTTCCTCAGCTTTAACAATCTTAGGCCGTTTGATTATTTTAGCCCCGTTGAATTTTATAGTTTTTCTTATTCCTGGATTGGTTTTGCTTTCACTACTTGCAGCGGGCTGGGCAGTTGCTGCAGCTTTCTTCGCGACAAGCCTTGCAATTATATCGGCAACGTTTGCTATTGGCATACTGAGTATTTCGTTCTGGGCTATGGTTGCGTCAAGTGCCGGAAGTCTCAGTTTATTGGGACTTACAGTGCTTGTTGGATTTTTTATGTACTTTGTTAGTAAACATCTTATTTTAGCAAGCATCAGCTATTTGCAGTGGAACTTAAAATTTATTTTACAAAAATAGAAAGAACTATAATTATGAAAACTACAAATTCTAACTCAACAAAATTTTTAATTGGCACTTTTATCTTCACTTTTATTTTTGGCACCTTAAGTGTTTACGCCCTTAGAAAAGCTAATTCTGAAGACCCTGACGTTACTCAGAAAATTGAAGCAGCCCTGCAAAAACGTTACGGCCACGACAAGTTTAACTTTAATATCTCCATGAGTAATAATGAAAGCACCCTTTCAAATCAGACTTTTGATATGCCAGTTAATAAAATATCAATCAATACAAGTTCTGGATCAATTATGTTTCACACAATTAAAGGTAGCACCCAAGTTGTGATAAAAACCGATGGCCCTGGTGATCAACTGAAATTAGCCGACGATAAATCTCTAATGTTGGATGAAAATTCATCATTCGGATCCAGCGATGTTATTGTTGAAGTACCAGAAAACTTTGATGGGACTATTTCGTTAAAATCTGTCAGTGGCGATATCAAAATCAGTAATTTATCCTCTCAAATGCTTGCTGTAACTTCTGTTTCAGGTGAAATTACTGTAGATCAAATCTGGGCTAAGAAGACAGTTTTGTACAGCGTTTCAGGCGACATCAAGTTGATTCAAA
>JANOOI010000376.1:0-1674 GCA_031421235.1 Bdellovibrio sp. | reverse complement strand
CGAGCAATGGATTTTAAAAAAAGTCAGAGTCGAATTCTTCTCTGAAGATCAATCTAGTTTCGTTGTCGTCGGTCAAGTTGGCGAAGTCAATGGTCAAACAAAAAATATGATTATTCGTGGTGAAGTGACGACGACCAGTTCTAATGGATATCAATTTGTGACGAATGATCTGCATTATGTGGCCTCTGAAAAGAAGCTAAAAAGTTTAGACCAAGTTAAAATGTTAGGACCTGATGAAGCTAAGGGAACTGGGTTTGAACTAACAGGCACAGGCTTCACAGCTGACATTATTAAAGATACCATGAGAATCGAAAATAATGTCGTTGCCGAAAAAGTTATTGATAACAAAAATGTCAAAATCAAATCAGCTTCAGCCGAGTTTTCAAATAAAAATCAGGAAGCTGGTTTTTTTGGTCGAGTTGTTATGAACTATGATAAATCTGTATTAACAGCACCAGAAGCTTATTTTAAATACTCTTCAATTTTAAAAGGTATCGAATTTGTAACGCTTAAAGATAAAGTGACCCTTAAAGAGGAAAATAAAAGTGCAACATGCAAGTTGTTGCAAATGAACATTCCAAAAAATACGATGACGCTATCGGGTCAACCTAAAGTCCAGATGGGTGAAGACGAAATACAAGGCGAAGAAATCATCTTCCTAGATGGTGGAAAAAAAGTTAGAATGAACAAAGTGACTATAAAGGGTCAGCAGATAAAGGACATTAATTAATACATAGTTCATGTCATAAAAAGGTCTATATGGAAACTTTAGAAAAAAGCATTCTTACAATTTCAAATATTTCAAAAAAATATTCAGATCGTCAGGTTGTTAATAACGTCTCATTTGAAATTCATTCCGGCCAAGTCGTTGGCTTACTAGGGCCTAATGGCGCAGGTAAAACAACATCATTTTATATGGTTGTAGGTTTAGTTAAAGCCGATGCGGGTAAAATCTTACTGAATGATTTAGACATCACACCGTACCCAATGTACAAGCGCGCTAGATCAGGTCTTAGTTATTTAGCACAAGAACCCAGTGTATTTCGTAAAATGAGCGTTGAAGATAACATCCTTGTTGCATTAGAAGCGCATGGTTATGATTCAAAACTAAAACGTGAAAAATTAGAATCTTTACTTCAGGACTTTCGAATTAACCATATTCGCGAATCTTTTGGGTACTCATTATCTGGTGGAGAACGTCGCCGTGTTGAAATTGCCCGTGCTCTTGCTGGTGACCCACACTTTTTGTTACTAGATGAACCTTTTGCAGGTATTGATCCTATTGCTGTTGCTGAAATTCAGAATATAATTCGTGAACTTAAGGCCAAAGGTATAGGTGTTTTGATTACTGATCATAACGTGCGTGAGACTTTAGGAATTTGCGATTATGCTTATATACTGAAGGATGGTGCTATCCAAGTCAGTGGTAACGCTGAAGAGATATCAACATCGGAAATTGCACGTAAGTTTTATTTGGGCGAAAATTTTAAACTGTAATTAAGAATTTTTAAAAAATGTTTGTGAATTAGAAACTGTAATTAAGCACTACAAGGACGAGGGAAAATAGATGGCTATGAAGCAAACGATGAATCTCAGTCAAGGACTTGTGATTACGCCGCAATTGCAGCAAGCGATCAAATTACTTCAAATGTCTCGTCTTGAATTAGAATCACA
>JANOOI010000375.1:0-4071 GCA_031421235.1 Bdellovibrio sp. | reverse complement strand
CCCACATTAGAATTTATTGAAGAAAAATTAAATAAATTATTGATTCAGCAATCGGCTTTAAAAGTCACAGCTTCATCGCTTACAGCCAGCGGGGATTTACCTCAAGAACAAATGACCGACATGACAAAGTTAAAAGATATTTTGAAACAAAAAGAAAACGAAATCGCTCATCTTAAAAAATCAAGCTTGAATGAGACCGCAAAATCTTCAGCAATTGGTAATGAATCCTCTACCGAGGCTACAGTCAAAGCTGCTAAGCAAGCTCAAACCCAATCGCTTGCTGATCTAAAAAAATTAAACGATCAGTTAAGCCTTTATCAAACACAAATCGATGATCTCAAATCACGACTTAGTGATTACGAAATTATTGCTGAAGATATTGCTGATTTACAAAAATTTAAAAAAGAAAATGAACTTTTAAAAAGTCAGCTTTCAAATGTGGGAATTACATCTACACTGGATGTTGGAATGCCTTCGTCATTGGCAGATGAAAACACCAATGACTTCGAAGAAGAGGCAGCACTAACAGACGAAGAAAAAACTTTACACATGTCTGCTGACAATGAAGCCGAGCTAGAAATCAGCGAGCTTTTGGCACAGTCTGAAACTGAAGCCGATCAGCCTGCTGTAGCTATCGTCGAAGCAACTGTTGTCGAAGAAGTGCCCGCAGCTAGCGTGCCCAAGCCCAAAGCGGCAGAACCTAGTTCAAAACAAAGTGAAATCGACGCCCTGTTTGCTGAATTTTCACCTGATTTTCCAATCACCACAAACGCTGCAGAAACAACTGTTGACGCTATCCAGGTCGCTGAAGAAGTCATTGATACAACATTAACGGGTAATGAAAAAAATCTTATTGATGATTTTTCAAAAACCCAAAAAAGTTAACTAAAAAAGGATAATAAGTATGAAAAAATTAGTTCTATTTATTTGTTTAATATCTTTAAAAAGCTTTGCACTTATTCCAAATAAAAACACACAGACTTTTTCTGCACAAATGAATCGCGCAAAAAATTCAGCCCTACCTATGAGTCAACGTTGGGATGCACTTATACAAGCCTCTGAATTAGCAGAAGGTGATCAAATAAAAGAAGTCCTGTCTTTTTCAAAAAATAAGGACTGGTTTATGCGTAATGCATTACTTGTAGCACTCGATAAAGCAGATAACGACCTTGTTTACGATAAAGCAAAGGATCTAGTATCTGATAAGGCTTTAGTTGTAAGGTCAGCCGCTGTGGATGTGTTAAACCGTTTAGAAAGCGCAGAAGTTCGCAAACTGCTTTTAGACGAAGTCAGTAAAAGCTATAATTTCGTTAATGGAAAAAGTCTTTGGATCAGATCACAGATTATGAAATCAATGATTAAAAAACCAAATCAAAGCGAAATGTCGACTTATGCAAAACTTATTTTTGACAAGGACATTGAAATTGCAGAACTCAGTTCGCAAGCTTTAGAGCGTCTTTCTAAAGTTAGATTTGAAGGTAAAGAAAAAATAAAATCTTGGCAAAATTACATTAAAGAAAACAAAATACTTTAATTGTTAGACGCTGCAGCTTTTTTTAAGGCTTGGCTGATAATAATTTCACGTTCCATGCGGTAGAATAAACTTTTCTCTTCAAAACCATCGCTGTTAACGGTCCTGACTTCAGAGACAAAATCTTTGAAAACTTCAGTTTTTTTCTCAATAGTTACACGCACAGAATCACGATTATTTGTTTTTTGACCTTTAGCAAAATTAATAAATATTTTATATCGGGATGCAGGGTATAGGGGTTTTTCCATAAATGGAGGTAACCACCCATCGACAGCTTTAATATAATCTGTTTCGATAACACCAAAATCTTGGTTTTCAGCAGCAATAGTATATTTAACAGCTAAGTGGGCTGCTTTCCAAACTTCGTCGTAATTAGCATAGAAAATCTTTTGATGAGATTCCCGGGCAATGATTTCATCGGTAGATTCCAGCTGCTCATTGATGGTTTGGCAGCTAGAAATCACTAATAAAAAGCTAAAAGATAAAATTAATTTTTTTAACAACGCACGACTCAGCATAAGATAACCTTTGTAAATTAATATTCAGTTGCCGAATGTGTCACATGCGTTGCTGCATCAACAAGATCAGAACCTAAATCAACAGATTCTTTTCCAGTGCTTCCGATCAAATTAATTTCAACTCTTTTTTTAGACGGTTGATTTTCAAGAGGCCATGAAGGTAACTGAATTTCTGCTTCCCAAGCTAGTCCCACGATTTCCCATTTACGGTTTAAAATCGTTACTGTCGTATCTTGATCAGGAATTTGTATAATATCAGATAATGCTGCAGTTACAGCGATAGGGTGGATCGTTTCTTGGTTGATTCCTAAACGGGGCTGACTAGGTAACTGAATACGGTAAGCCTCGTTATTGTAAGACACTGTTGGAGAATCAATAAGTGGCAGCAAGCTTGTTGTCACATTATTCGTGTACGGGATAATCGAAGCACTTGATCTATCAGAGGCCGTTGTTTGTTGGCTGAAATCACTTTTCTTTTTCATAAGGTTAACGACGTATGTCGGTTTGCCAACTAACGTTTTAAAGTTTGTTGATTTACCAGCCGTTAATGTTTTGATATCAGAAGGAATAAATTGTCCGTTTAAATCACTCGTCGTCATTCCTAGTAAAACTTCATCAGTAGCAATGTTGCCACCCTTAACAGTAGCTTGACCCGTAAATTTAAAATCAACTCCTGACATATTCATTGTAGTTACTGCGGCATTAACCATGTGTTCTTTGATCGCCCCTGAAGTAAAATCAAAATAATTTAAAATTTCATAAAACTGTTTACCATCAGTTAATTCTTTAATAATAGTTTTAAATGGAAAACGACCTGATAGCGCAAAAAATGTTTTAGGTCCGTAAGTTGTTGTGTACAAACGGTGATCCGGTTTTGACAGGTTAACCCCAATAAAATAACTTTCTTTTTGTGTGGGGATAACAACATTACTTGGTATTGTTGAATCTTTTCCTGGTGTAGCTAATTTATCAGTGTAAGGACTTAAAACTGCACCTAAATCAAAGTTCAACAAATCAGCTTTTGAAATTGTCGGCATGACGATCGCAAAATCAATATTTTTATCACCATTCACAACAGGTAAACCAGTGACTTGGCCTTTAACCATAGGTCGTGGGTTTTGATAAGCTGGGTTTAATTTAACAATTAAAGATCCTGGTTTTTGGTTCAATAAAGTTTGACGAATAAAACCAACAGCTTCAACTGTAACGTGTTCTGCAGCTGTCCAATTTTTTTGAACAACAGCTACGCCATCTTTATCTGTGTTAATTAAATCTAAACCTGTTGTTTCATTACCTAGTCCAATCAGGATTTGTGCATTTGCCACAGCAACATTGTTTTGATCAACAACACGAATGCTCGGTTGAGCACTTGGATTTACAAGTGCAAACCACGACGTTGTTTTAACTTCAGGAGAATAAGTTGAAGTGGATTTTGAACATCCTGAAAATGAAAAAGTAAATAAGGCTGGGAGTAATAATATCTTTAAAGTTTTTGATAGATTATGCATTTGACCTCCATGATCATGAGGCTATTGCACCGAATACACGGGGCCGGGTCACGGCCTTATGCAGCTTGTTAGGAAGAATTATTTTTTGATAGGAAAAATCGGTTAATTTGACTGGTTAGCTTCTTCAGTTAATGAGCAGGTTCTTTTCTCTGAATAATCAAATTATAGCTCTGAATACACATTAAGATGCTTAGAGCTTCTAGCATTCAGTAATGTGTTAACTTTGATTTCATTTAATCTTGGTTCATACGCGCCAAGACTTGCTTGAAAAATGAAAAGTCTATCACCGATACGCTCTAAAATAGCCACGTGTCCGTGTCTACTTGTGGGGCGCGTCCATTGTAAAATAAACGGAGTCCGTTCAGGGTAAGACCAAATGTGTTGTTTTAAACGGGCTAATTCTGCAGCTAAGTTCGTTTCACCTTTAAATAAAACATCTCTTGCATGTTTTAAATTTTTCTTTGCATAAACATCAAAATCATTCGCTAAAAAACCATCACGGCTGTAGCCCGAT
>JANOOI010000374.1:0-3269 GCA_031421235.1 Bdellovibrio sp. | reverse complement strand
TAAGCCTTTAAAGACCTAGCAAATGCCACATACCCCAAGTTAAAGGCTGGTTCATTTTCTTTCACGTAATATGGAAAGATAATAACCCCATCTTCTGGCATTTGATATTTTTTAGGACTGTCTGTTAAAACTTCATTTTTTTTGAAACTTTGAAAGCTATATAGATTTGGTTTCAACTTTAAATTAGGTTCTGCAGGGATAACTTCATTAATGTGATAGTAGTTAATTTTGTCTGAACTCTGTGAGTTTGCGGCTGAATTGAATATCTGATCTACGTCCAGTGTTTGAATTAAATTTTTCATCAACACTGCCCGTTCATTGTTGAAACCACTTTGTCCGATTTCGATCACAAAAGCTGGAATTGAATATGTTTTTGCAAATTCAGTGAGGGTTTGCCCTTCTTTTGAAAATCCTGAATTTGAAAAGGTCACTATCGGAAAGTCGGGGCGCATGTGGTGCGCATATTTTATTAATTTTTCATCTTCTGTCATAATCCAGAAAACATCTTTTGTGGGCTCACTGGTTTGATGCAGATCTAAAATCATTTGTAGTTGATATTTCTCTTTTAAATTAAGAATTATATTTTGAATTTCAACAGCCCTTTTTTCTTCACTAGTTTTGTTATCGTTTGATATAAAACAGCGATTCAAATCTTTTTCAAGACAACGCTTGTTTTGCAGACTGGCAGGAATATTATTCAGAACAAAAGCTACACCTAGACCCAAGTCATTGTTGTTTTTAATATCTGTTAACAACAAATCAATAATTTCTAAACCGATGACTTCATTACCGTGCGTGACGCCTGCGATTAATAAATTAATTTCATTTTTTTTTGTGGTTAAAGCAAAACCATATTCATCGATTTCGATGTAATTTGGATGTGAACTAAAGTGTGATTTAAAGTTCTTAAACTGTTCAATGTATTGATTAATTTGTTGGTTGATTTGCGCTTCTTGGTGCGACATTTACTTTTCCTTTAGGCTGCTTCTTGAATCTGTCGGCATACTGACACTTTTGACAAAGGTCTTGTGTAAGGACTCCGTTTTCAAAACCGGTTTTTATAGTGGTAGCATAATCCGATTTTAAGATCTCTTGCAAATTGTTTTGATTTAATGACCCTAACTTCAAGACAGCTTCTTTATCAAGACAACACGGCACAACATCACCATTGGCATGAATGGCCACTTGTTTGCGAAGCCCATAACAACTCCCCTGCTTGGATCTGATTTCTTGATTGGGATGCGGCCAGATAAATTCAGTATCAAAATGCAAATAAAGTTTATGCTGTATCTTCTTAGATTTATTCAATTTAACGTCTATATTAACATTTAAATTTAGTGAATAGTGTTTTTCGATAATATTAAAAATTTGTAAATTATTTTCTTTTTGATTTTGAGGATGATCTAAATTCCACAAGCGTAAATTAATATAATAATCTTTGTTTAACTTTTCTGACTGATCACAAAAATAAAGAATAGGGCTTAAGTACTGCTCTAAGGTTTGCTTCTTTGGATTAGCAAAATACGAATGCACCGAAAAGTTAATTTGTTCGATGCAGCTTGAAGCTAACAAAGCTTCTGTATGTCGTTTTAATAAAGTTCCGTTAGTTGTAAGAAAAATTTTAAGTTCTAGTTCTTCGCAGATCTTAAGGATTTCTTGAAACTGAGGATGGCCTAATGGTTCCCCCATGAGATGAAGACAGACCTGTTTAGTTAATGGTTTAACTTGAATCGCGTAGTCTCTGAATTTTTCAACGGAAATTATTTTTTGATCGCGCACAACTTCAGGACAAAAGCTGCATTGCAAATTACAGATATTACTAATTTCGATGTAAGCCCGTTCAAACATATTTTACCCTATAATAACATTAATACACAATTAAGCCTATCTACAGATTGCAGAATGCCTATGTATTCATTAAAATAGATACCATGAGACATCTTCAAATTAAAACGATTATCTTATTTATTCTGACTGTTGGCTTACAAGTGTTCGCGCAAAAAGCCCCTCATTCCTCAAAAGTTCCACCAGCTAAAAACCCCAAGCAAGAAATTGCCTATTTAGCAGGGGGATGCTTCTGGGGAATGGAAGAATTATTTAGATCACAAAAAGGGGTTATCGAAACTGAAGTAGGCTATATGGGCGACGAAACCCCGTCTCCGACTTATGAATTGATTAAAACGGGACGTACAAATTTTGCGGAAACAATTAAAGTCGTTTTTGATCCAACCTTAACTAACTATCAGAAAATGTTGAATTATTTTTTTAAAATTCATGATCCAACAACAATGAATCAACAGGGTAACGACAAAGGCACACAATATCGCAGCGCTATTTTTTACACCACAGATGAACAAAAAAAAGCGGCCGAAGCTAGTATCAAAAAAATAAATCAAATGAAAGTTTGGAAAAAACCCATCGTCACACAAATATCTTCAGCTGGTCCTTGGGCCAAAGCTGAAGACTATCATCAAGATTATTTACAGAAAAATCCGCAAGGCTATACTTGCCATTTTGAAAGAAAAATTGAGCTTTAGTTATATTCGTTATCAGGAAAATATGTTCCACGGGTAGCAGCTCCAGAAGCAGTTGTGTTGTAAACGTTACCCGGCAATAAAAATACAAAGTTATCACTGTCGTTGGCATCGTTACATAAATCTGGCGATAGGCCCGAACAATCGACGCTGCCCTCTTGTGACCCTGGCGTCACATCCCATGGTGTTCCACTGACGACTCCGGTTGCGACGTAGCTTGCATATTTTGTGTAATCATCCCATTCTCTGACGTAAACACGAATGCGATTCTTGGTTTCTGCTGCGTCATTTAAGCACGCAAATTCATAATATGGATTTGCTCTGGATACAGAATCACCACTACGATCTGAAATTGGATCAATGTAATAAGGAAACGTTGAAGTTGACGCTGATAATGCACCAAATCCCGTATGATAGTGCGGGCTAGAGGCTGCTGGACTTAGAACTGTGAAATAATTTGATACCGGAATGTTTGATGAGCCCCCAAGAGATATCATCGGCGCAGTCACTTCGAAAGCAAATAAATCTCCAGACCGCATTTCTGTTAGTTTTGGACTTGGGCGACCGTCAGTTTCAAATAAAGACCAATTTGTTTTTGCAGCTCCACCAATGCATGACTGTACGTTTCCACCCCATTCAAGTTCATCACTACCCACTGTGGCTACGCCACTGGCATCAATCGTTGTTTTTGTAAAAACATATTCTCCAAGACAACAATCAGTGCCGTAGACACAT
>JANOOI010000373.1:0-5834 GCA_031421235.1 Bdellovibrio sp. | reverse complement strand
GGGTCCGATGCAAATGCAACTTAAAGGCAAACCTGTAGCCGAAAAAATTTTTGCAGTCATAAAAAATGATCTTACAAAATGGGAAAACAAGGCTTACCCAAAACCAAGCCTGACTGTCATTTTAGTTGGTGACGATCCGGCAAGCGGTGTTTATGTCGGACACAAAACTAAGGCTTGTCATGAACTTGGTTTTAAATCTGAATTGATAAATTTACCACAAAATATTTCTCAGGATCAGTTGATTCAAAAAATTAAAGAACTAAATTTAAATCAGGCTGTTGACGGAATACTTGTGCAGCTCCCGCTTCCTAAAAGTATGAATGAACGGGAAGTTCTAGAATCGATTGCGCCAGCCAAAGACGTTGATTGTTTAACCCAAACAAATATCGGCGCAATGGTTGTAGGAGAATCAATATCTAAGACGTTTACAGTAAGCCCTTGCACACCATCCGGTATTATTGAAATCTTTAATTATTACAAACTGCCGCTACAAGGAAAAAAAATTGCAGTCATTGGTCGTAGTTTGATCGTAGGGACACCACTGGTGCATTTGTTGACTCAACAAAACGCCACGGTAACTTTATTTCATTCTAAATCAGAAGACATGATGTCCGAAATCAAACAGTTCGATATTGTTTGTGTGGCGATTGGTAAAGCTGAGTATTTTAAACCCCAAGATTTTAAAAAAGGCGCAATCGTGATCGATGTTGGAATTCATCGAAAACCAAATAATGCATTAGTTGGCGATGTGGCCGCTGGTGATGCCAACTGGCTAAGTGCTCAAACACCTGTTCCAGGCGGAGTAGGCCCTACAACTATTGCGATGTTGATGAAAAATACATATTTAGTGGCTTTAAGAAACCGACAAAATAAAAAATAATAAAGAAAGAATTCATGTGAAAGTTTGTAAATTAAAAAAAGGCGCAGATCAAAGATTGCGATCAAGACATCCTTGGGTTTTTTCAAATGAATTGCTGGAAAGCCCAAAAAATATTAATCCAGGTGAAATTGTTGAAGTGCAAGACTACAAAGGGCATTTTATTGCGCGTGGTTACGGTAATCCACACTCATTGATTGCATTTAGGGCTATTAGTTTTGAAACCAAAGACATCGAGATTCAATCTCCGGATTTTTTAGTCTCAAGATTATATTCGGCTTGGGAAAAACGGCTCCATTTGGGTTTTGAAGATTCATTTCGGGTTTGTTTTTCTGAGGCTGATCAATTGCCGGGTTTAATTTTAGATCGTTATGTGTTTCAAAAAAATAATAAAACTTATCAAGTGCTATCTTATCAATTTTTAACTTTCGGTGTGAATGAACTTTTTAAAAACGAACACGACATTTTTAAAAAGTTAATTGAATCATTAAATTCACAGGGTTTAAGTGATATTAAATGGGAACACACCATTTTATTACAACGTAATGATGTGAATATTCGAAAACTTGAAGGTCTTGAGGTCTTGCAGCCCACTGTGATTTATAATCCTGATGAAATCGATCTGCATGATGTGCAGATTTCTATTCCGTCAGTGATGAAAAGTTCGATCACACAGGGATCGAAATCATTGTTATTTTATGTAGATCTTATTGAAGGTCAAAAAACAGGTTTTTTCTTAGATCAAACACACAATATGCGCTTACTGATTCAAAGTATTGAAGGTTTTGTAAACCTAAAGAAGTGGACTGAAGAAAAACCACTTAAAATCATCGATCTTTGTTGTTACATGGGGCAGTGGTCAGCACAAATCGGTTTTTATTTGAAATCTAAAAATATTCCCTTTGAAGTGACATTAGTAGATGTGTCAGATTTAGCTTTAAATAAAGCCCAGCAGAACTTAAAGCAATACTGTGAGCACGTGATTGTAAAAAAATTAGATGTGGTGAAAGACTTATCAAGTCTTCCGGAAAATGAATATCATATTGTTGTATCTGATCCTCCGGCCTTTGTAAAAAATAAAAGAGACATTGAATCAGGCTTACATGGCTATATGAAATTAAACGAACAAGCTTTTCGAATTGCTGATACAAAAGGCGTCGTAGCATCTTGCACATGTTCTGGTGTTGTGGGTATAGCAGATTTTAAATCTGCAGTTCGTAAATCGATTTTACGTTCTGGTAAAAAAGCACAGCTTATTTGTGAAGGTGGACTTGGGTGGGATCACCCAAGTTTGATTCAGTTTCCTGAAGGACAGTATTTAAAAATGCTGCTGCATAAACTGGGCTAATTGTTTAGGGATTGTTTTTTTGGGCTTGTAAGATTTGTTGCTGAAAGTGGGCCATTTTATTGATGTAATCTTTCAAAGCATAGTTTTCTTGCTTGTAGATTTCTGCTTGAGTCAGACTTTGTTTAAGTTGACCTTGAGCATTGGCTAATTCAGCTTTGATTTTATCAGAGCCTAATTTAAGTTCGACAATTTTATTTTCAGCCACAGTCATCAAGTGCTGAATTGTTTCACCTTGCACTTGTGAAGTGATTTCAAATTCAGTCATGCCTTTTTGCAATTCATTTATTTTTTCATTTTGAGTATTAATCATTTCTTCTTTGGCTTTAAGATCTGCTAAAAGATCTTCGTTGGTCCCAAGTAATGCATTTTTTTCTTTAGCATAGTTGATTCGAGCATTTTCAAAATTGTCTAAGTAATTTCTGCGGTCTTCGGCCTGGGCTTGGATAGCACGGGCTTTAATTTCTTGGATTTCAAGTTGTAACTTGAGTGATAAGTCTAATGAACGGGCTAAATCAGTTGATAATTTTGAATTATGACTGCGCTCTTGATTTAACATTTCAGTTAATTCTTTAACTTTTTCACTTAAATCAGAATTTGAAGTCGTCATGCTCTCTAAAGCTTCAATTTTTAATTTCATGTCTTCATGGTTTGACATTAAATCAAATTGAAAATTTTTAAGCTGATTTTGCATTTTGTCTAGTTGCATAACACGGTCTCTTGAATTCTTTGAATCTTCGTCTTGTGACAATTCGTTCAATTTGTGACAGATTTCGTTAAATATTTTTTCATGTTCCGGGACTTGATTTGTTTCCATATGGTTCAAGCGTATTAAAATGTCAGTCTATTGGCTATAAGTCCTGTTTGAAATCCAATAATCCAGATTTAAGTCTAGATCAATTGACCCAAACAAGAAGACAGACATAATAAGAAGATGTACTTAACCAGAGGTATCTATGGGTTTTAAAAAAATAAGAATTTGTTGTTTTTCGTTTGTGTTCACGATGGCGCAGTTTAGCCAATCACAAACAGGTTTTTTTGAAGTTAAAGAGCCACCGCGTGCTGCTGAATATATCTACCGTTCATCACCCAAGGAATCACTGATCGGTGTTCAGCTTTTAGGGGCAGTTAAAAATCCAGGGATCTATTACGTTCCACCACAAACAGATATTTTAAAGCTAATTACTTTAGCTGGTGGATCCGAAGACGCTGACCTTGCATCCGTGCTTGTCCGAAAAACAGATGCCTCGCAGCAAGGTGTTTATGAACTAGATTTAGAAAAACTGATGAAAAAATCAGCTGATATAAAACCGTTTAAATTAGCCCAAGATGATTTTGTTTATGTTCCCAGAAAAGAACCTTGGATTTCAAATGATGTTTCTAGATCAATTACTATCATATCGCTACTAGCAACCATCGTTTTAACAAGTGTACTAATCGAAAAAAATTCAGACTAAAATGCAATTTCTGATAGGTCTAATTTTCGAATCGAAAATATCACTGGCATTTATACCAGGAATTCCGTTTCAGTGGGGGCCTTACATTTATCAATACGGATTACATCCGTTTATGAATGTGTTGTTAAATCTTATAATTGGTGGCTTTCTTATTTTTAAAAGTTCAGAAAATTCACTGCACCAGTATCGATTCTACAAAAGTTATCGCGTTTATAATTTATTATTTTTAATATCATTAATTGGTATAACTATTTTTCAGATATTTTTGATCGAGACCTCAGATCCTCCTCTGATGAGTTTAGGCGCGACTATGTTAGCGTGTTTTACGGTTGTGCTTTACGGTCAAATTATTCCGCGGCATTTACCAGCTAACACATTTATTAAGCTTGTTTTAAAATTTAGTCTTATTTTTTGTTGGCTTAGTCTTATTTTGTTTTTTATTAGTCCTGCTACGTCATTTAAGGGCGGGCGCTTCATTGGAATCTTTAAACATATTCCCTATATGGTGACCTGCGCTACACTGGCCTGTCATATGTTAATTTATCATTTTTTTGTAGTTCAGAGAAATGCACATCAAAAAATATTTGATCTCATGAGTTTTGCTGCAGCATTTTTTATTCTTATTTTAACAGGAACAAGATCTGCATTGTTTGCCGTGATTATTAGTTATTTTTTGGCAGCGATATTGTTTCCAGCTGTGAAAGCAACTACACAATTTATCAAAGCCTCATTGGCCATTTCTATTGTCATAGCTGCACTTTTATTTGGTAATCAGTTTGTAACCTACATCACCAATGTGGTCACAGGGCAAACAGCTATCGGATACAGAGCAGCGCAAGATGGTGTGTCTTCGCGGTTAGATGAATTTCAAAGAGGCTATGAAATCTTTGAAAAGAATCAGTTTTTAGGAACTGGGTTGTTATCTAAGTTTGGTGAAATTTCTGAATCCGAAGTAGGACAATATAATGCGAACAAGGATCCTCATAATTTATTTATTTCTGCAGGGGTTATTGGCGGTTGGTTATTTCTTATATTAGTTGCTGTTGGTTTTTTAGGTTTGATATTGGCAACATTATCTAAATTACGTAGTCGCGATCAAAATCTAAAGATATTAGCCATTTATATTGCGACACAAATTCCAGTTTTATTTATATATCATATGCATTTATCAGTCGGCGGCATGGCTGATCGCATTTATTGGATTATGTTTGGTTATATGATGGTTTTGATTAATACTAATCAGCGTGAATCCCCGTAATTTATTCTTAAGTCTTTTTTTAGGATCAATAATTGGTGTAATAACATACACTTTTTTTTATTGGATACAGTTAACACATATTTTACGCAGCCAACATTCTGTATTAGTTTTAGCTATACCAATAGTTTTAATTATAACTTTTGTAACTATTAAGAAAACATTTTACTTTCCTAAAAAAGTCATCGAACTAACCGAGGCCCAAGAACAACATCCCATCTTTTGGAACCGTTTTACAACTGTGTATCAACTTATCAGCGCAGGCCTTTCACATTTAGTTGGGGCTTCTGTGGGACGCGAAGGGGCTGTGGTTGTGATGGCTACGGGTTTATCATCGGCTTTTAAATTAAACTTACAATACTGGGCACCGATACTTGCTGCTGCAGGTTTTGCGACAGCTATTGGCAAACCATTTATTGCTGTATTTTTTATTTTTGAAATGTATCGAACTTATTTTGCCCAGAAGTTATGGTCCGTCGTCACAGCTTGGGTGGCTTTTTTATCTGTTGAAACTTTGAACTTATATTTTACACCTGATTCGACATTTATTCACTTATTGCCTAAACTGACGATTCAGGAATCAACCAATATATGGAATCGATTATTTTTTGTAATTACAATGGGTTTGCTTTTAGGGTTTATTTCACGTTTTTACAAAATAACACATGAAAGAGTACAAACAGTTTTTAAATCCAGTAAGGCGAAAGTTTTACCAATTGCAATTAGTGTTTTAGTTGCAATTATTTTGTTTCAAAAAGATTTTCAGTATTTACAAAGTCTAAGTTCAGGTTTAATCACACAGCATTTAAATTTGAATGTGAATATCGATCAGGTTTTTTTAAAACTTCTATTAACTTTAATCTGTGTATCGTTAGGTTTTTTTGGTGGTGAATTTGTTCC
>JANOOI010000372.1:0-3522 GCA_031421235.1 Bdellovibrio sp. | reverse complement strand
TGTGGTAATAAGGACAGCATTCTTCAAGATCCTTCAATAAAACCATTTTAATTAAGTTTTTTGTTTTCAGCCTGACATCTTCATCAAGAAATTCAGCAATATCATCAGTATTTGACCATTTTATTTTATCTATCCGTAGATTAATATAATCTAAAAGTGCTTTTTCAGGACGAGCAATAAAAAAGTTTTTCTCTAACCTATACCCTACTGGATAACGTTTTTGACTGATGTGTTCGAAAGAAAAATTTCCCACAGGAGTTTGAAATTTGACTGTTTTAAGTAAACAAACCGATGTAATTGTTGTTACCCGGTCCGTAAGTAAACCATAGTGCTGCAATGCCCATTCACACGAAATGTACGATGGCGAATACATGCCTTGAGCCCAGGTTTCAACTGCAGACAACTTGAGCGCTTCAGATTTTAGATTTAAATACAAACCTCGTCGCAAAAGATATAAATATTTATGTTCAATTAAATCATGAATCTTTTTAACTGGATTTTTGTAGTTGTTAAATTGATCGCGCAAAAGCACCAAATCAACGACCACATTCAGTTGATGAAGATCTAATTGGCTGGCGCGATAAATATTCCGCCAGGTGAAATTAAAAACAATTTATTACGATCGTAAATAATATTGGTATTAGAATTTATTGAAGATGGCAATGGGCCTAATTGTAAACCAATTGTGTGGTAAGGAATCCATGTGGCTTGCTTTCGACCAACATGCGTTGTCACAACACCGGCTGGTGTGATTTTTCTGATTGCAGCGTTGTTTTCATCCATAACGTAAAGATTATTCTTAGGATCTATTGTCGCTGTTGTCATTCCATTAAAACGGGCTGCTGTGCCTGTTCCATCTAGGTAGCCATCTTGATCGTAATTACCTGCGTGTATTGTTACAGTGCTTGATGCGATATTAATTTTATTAATAACACCTGAAAATCTTTCTGCAGCATAAATATCACCATTCGAATCAATTGCCAAATCTGTAAGACGTTCAAATCTTGCAGAGGCAAAAGCCCCTTTAGTTCGCCCACCACTGGTAGGGATTCCTACGATGGTCGTTACAGCTCCGGCAGAATCAACTTTACGTACAGCTTGATCGTCCGCAACATAGATACTGCCATCAAGACCTTCTTTTAGATTACGTATAAAATAAAATTGAGCTGTCGATGAAACCCCATCGGTGATACCTTGTGATCCTTGCCCTGAAAAAGTTGTTACTGTTCCCGACGCATTCATTCGACGAATCTGACGATCATTATAGCAACTGAAATAAATATTACCGTTGCTATGAAAAATCATTCGACCATCTTGTGCCCAGCATCCAGAATCAGCATAAGTCGTGACGACTCCACGAGGTGTAACTTTTCTTATTTTATGACTGAGTGGTGATTCTAACACGTAAATATTTCCTGAACTGTCTTTTGCTACATGTTCAATCCCATCGCGAAACTTTGCAGCAGTACCCGTACCGTCTACTGTACCAAAATCGTCTGGCATCTTACCGGCAATGGTTACAACATTACCCGATGAATCAATTCTGCGAACATTTCCACCACCATCAAGCAGATAAAATATTCCTGAACCATTTGAAACAAGACCCCCTGGACTATCAATTAATGCTGTTGCTGATGTGCCATCAGCAGATCTACGGTTATCAACATTTAATGCACCAGTAAATGTTGATACAGTACCAGATGTTGAAACCCGGCGAACTGCATACGAATCAGAAATAAAAAAAGCCCCTAATGATGAATCATAAGTAATCCCATTCGGATAACTAAACCGTGCTGTTGATGAAACGCCGTTCACCGCACCACTTGATCCGATCAGTCCAGAAAAAGTTGTCGCTGTTCCTGAAGCATCAACTTTTCTGATGGCTCTGTTATCAGCATCTGCGATAAAAAGTTCGTTTGTTGGATTATGAAAATATAATCTTAATTGACCTTGAAACCGAGCAGTTGATGAAACACCGTCAACGCCGCCGCAAGTTGCACCATCTCCAGAAAATAAAGTAGCCCCGGCAGAAGTGATTTTATAAACGCTACAACCAAACGATGTAAACATTAAACCAGCACTGTTAATAGCTAAACCACGAGGGTTATACGGACCGCCAGTAAATAAATTTGTTACATCGGCATTAGTTGCAATTTTTCTGATCGGCTCACAGTAATACATACAGGCGACATAAATAGTGTCTGTAGAATCGATAGCAATACCAGACATATATCCAAATCTGGCATTCACTCCATTACCATTTGTGCCAGCACCAGGATTACCGCCCGCAAAAGTCGTTACAGTTGCAGTCGTTCCTGAAACAACTATTTTACGAACGGAATGGCTATTGTCAGTGACATAAAGATGACCTAAAGAATTTATCGCTATATTATCAACACCAATAAACCTGACGGCACTGCCAACACCATCAACGTTACCATTACCTTGATTTACGCCCGCTAGTAGATTTAAATTAAACTGCTTACCTGGCGACATACTGCCACCCATACCGGCAATGGCAAAAAAACTAAGTAGACTTGAAAAAAGTAAAACTAAAATAAATTTTAACACAATCACCTTACAATTATACTAAATATTTTTCCATACTCAGACTAAGAATTCAAACTCATACTGCAAATTAATACTGCACTTAATACTGTGCGGATACTCCGCAGTAAACTTTTACAGTTCCTTTATTAACAACAGTACACGTGAACATATTTGTTGTTGAATTATTAATTAAAAATCCTGCGTAGTTATTGCCACCGCTGCCACCTGTTGAATTGCGATCCCAATAAACTTCTGTTGTCGCTGAATTATATGTCACATTAAATGTACTGCTTGTTTGACCCGTCACGTACATTGATATTGTCCAAATTTTATTTCCTGCAGGCCAGCCCGTAATTGTTGGAATATTTAATGTTGTTGTTCCTGACGTACATGCAGTTAAATCATAATTGTTTTTACCAAAACCAGTGATATTTGTAGCACCGCAAGCTAATGTACCTAAAGTTGTTAAGTCTTCATAATATGCACCGCGCATGTTGATTGTACCTGATACATCAAGTGTTGTTGCAGGAGAAGATGTCCCGATACCAAAGTCACCTGACGTCGTGACAACTGAAAGTGCTGCACCAGAGCTATTTCGCCATTCTTGAGAGTTAGCTGTTTGCCCAGCTCTAGGATGCACGGCAAGTGTCGCACCATTGCCCGTACCACGATTGATCACTAGAACATTAGTGTCACCAGCAGCTCCACCTGTAGAGAATGAAGGTCCCACCGCACCCTGGCCGCCTGAAAGTTCGATTCCATGCCAGCTGTATATTTGAAATTTTTGATCCCAGCCGCCCTGAATACCAGCCGCATTGTTACTTTCAAAAGCGAAGCGTGAATATGGGGCTGTCGCAGTTGCTAAGATTCCCACCGTTCGCGGAGCCGTAGAAGAGTTTGATCCAGGAATTGTGATGTCGCCACTGGCTTGTATATCACCAACAATATCTAAAGCTTTTGTTGGTGATGAAA
>JANOOI010000371.1:0-7322 GCA_031421235.1 Bdellovibrio sp. | reverse complement strand
TGGACCTATCGAGCAAAAATTGCAAAAAATTCGAATGGGTGGCGGCGATGGCGGTAAAAGTACACAGGTTTCACAAGAAATCTTAGATGATTTAGCAAAGCAATATGGTTTTGATAAACCAGTTCATGTTCGTTATTTTATTTGGTTAAAAAATATTACTAAATTAGATTTCGGTGATAGTTTTTCCTATCAAGAGCCTGCAATCGATGTGATCACATCAAAATTTCCTGTGTCGTTGTCTTTTGGACTAGCGTCTTTGATTCTAACTTATCTTGTATGTATTCCGCTGGGTGTAAAAAAAGCCATTAGGGCTGGCAGCCTGTTTGATAAAATTTCTGGATTCATATTATACATTACTTATTCAATTCCACCGCTGGTGCTGGGTATATTTTTAATTGTTTGGTTTGCTGGTGGATCTTATTTTGATTGGTTCCCGATCGGTGGTATCAAATCCGATAACTATGACGATTTATCAACAATGGCAAAAATTGCGGATCGTGCTTACCATTTTGTTTTACCCTTAACATGTTACATGATCGGAAATTTTACTGAATTATCGATGTTAGTGCGAAATACAATGTTAGATGTGATCAAATCAGATTACATCCGCACAGCAAGGGCTAAGGGTTTATCTGATCGCTTAGTTTATTACAAACATGCGCTACGAAATGCGATGATTCCTGTGGCCACAGGACTTGGCGGATTTTTGCGAGTCTTCCTAGCAGGTTCATTAATTATTGAAACTATTTTCAATTTAGATGGCATAGGACTATTAGGTTACAGTTCAGTTTTATCGCGCGATTATAATGTGATTATGGGTTTAACGTTTATATCCGCGATGATGTTGTTAGTTGGAAATATTTTAAGTGATATTATTTATGTTTTAGTTGATCCACGAATTGATTTTAAATAAAGGTTGTCTAATTGAGTTTAATTGAAGGTCGCTTAATAACAAATGAACTGACATTAAAACGTTATAAACGTTTTAAAAGAAATAAGCTTGCTGTGATTTCAGCATGGCTTGTTTTATGTTTGTTATTTTTTAGTTTTACGGCTGAATTCTGGGCAAACAGCAAACCCCATTTTATAAAATACAATGGTCGGGTGTACGCTCCACTATTTTTTGATTATCACCCCACTGAATTCGGTCGTGATGATATTTATGTGATGGATTATCGATCTTTGCAGTTGAAAGAAAAAGATTGGGAAATTTGGCCAGTCATTCAATGGGATCCGTTTGAAAGTAATTCAACTGTTGAAAGTTATCCTGCAAAACCGTCAAAATATAATTTAATGGGAACAGACGATCGTGGCCGCGATGTTTTAACACGATTATTGTATGGTTTGCGCTATTCATTTATATTTGCAATAGGTGCGTGGTTAGCTTCTTATTTCGTCGGTGTAACGATTGGTTCACTGACTGGATATTTTGGCGGTAAAGTTGATTTGATTGGTATGCGTACAGTTGAAATTATTCAAACTATGCCGACAACTTTAATTTTAATTACGATCATTTCGATTTTTAATCCTAATCTTTTAGTTTTGATTTTATTTTTAGCATTTTTTGATTGGACAAAAATTGCTTTATACATGCGGGGACAGTTTTTACAGCTACGTAAACGTGAATACGTTGAAGCGGCACGGGCCATAGGGTCATCTTCGCCACGAATTATTTTTAAACATATTTTACCGAATGCAATCACACCGATTGTTACATTTTCGCCGTTTGACATTGCTGCAAATATTTCTGTTTTATCGTTTCTAGATTATTTAGGATTAGGTTTACGTGCACCCACGCCAAGTTGGGGTGAATTACTCCAGCAAGCACAAAAATATTTTACGACAGCAGAGTGGTTAGTCTGGTATCCGGCAGCAGCCTTGGTATTAACATTAACTCTTTTAATCAATATAGGATTGGCTGTTCGAGATGCGTTTGATGCCAAATCATCCGTTGGGTAATTTGAATTATTATCCTTCGGATAAATATACAATAAAAACACCATATTTACTAGTTACAATGGCAGGGCGCGGACAGCGTTTTAAAGATGCAGGTTACACAGAGCCCAAACCTTTTATCAAAATTGAAAATCAAACCTTGATTGCAAAGCTTTTAGAAACATTTCCTAAAAATTGGCCTACAGTTTTTGTCGTAAATTCTGAAGATTACAAAACTGAACATAAAAATTATTTAAAAGACATCAGGCCCCAAGCCGTCATTGCTGAAATTAAACCCAATACAAATGGTCCGTGGGAAACTGTTATGAAAGGTGTGGAATCTATTCCTGAAGATTCACCAGTATTTGTGACCTATTGTGATTACGGACAAATCTGGAAAGCCGAAGATTTTTTAAATTTTATTCAGGCCGAAACTGACAGTGACATTGGTTTTGTTTCTTACAAAGGATTTCATCCGCATTACTTAGGCCCTAACATGTATTGTTATTTAAAAGTTGAAGGTTCTACAGTTATCGATATCAAAGAAAAAGAATGTTTTTCTAAAAACCGTGAAGATGATTTTGCATCGACTGGTGGGTATTATTTCAAAACAGCCAGCTTATTAAAGCAGTGTTTAGAACAGCAAAAAATACAAAAATTACACTGGAGCGGGGAATATTACACATCACTTGCAATAAAAGCGATGATGAATATTAAGCCTGATCTAAAAATTTCTAATTATGAAATCAAAACATTTTTACAATGGGGCACGCCCGAAGATTTAAAAGCTTATCAGTATTGGGCTGATTACTTCGGATCAAAAAAACAATTATGAAAAAATATATTTTTAATAAATACACAATAGGAGCTATTTTTTTAGTGTCACTGCTTGCTTTTATCGACTGGCTGATTTTTAGCAGAATTCATATTGATGATTTACAATTGGCAACACAGAAGATCATTCAGCAAGTTGTTGATCTACAAAATAAATCAAAATCAAATGAAACAGCAGTTGATGAAAACTTAGCTGGTTCAGTCTCAGCAACAACAGAAGTAAAAAATTCTAGCCCGCAAGAATCTAATTTAGTCGAATTTCAAAATTGGTTGCTGACTGAACAAAACGAGATGAATCACTTCAACGTTAATGAAACTGAAAAGCAGCAGCAGTTGTTGCTTGTCGCTTTGAAGTTAACTAAAGACCAAATGAAGTACTTGTCAGATCGTTTGCAAAACAGAATGACCCCAATTCGTGAAAAAATTTTAGCGGCTTATCTTCTGAGTCAGGCCTCGGCGGAAGCTTTTTCAGAAATTCTGCAAGCCATAGTAAGCCCAATAATTTTAGATTCTGAGCCCCGAGTCCACACAGCGGCTGAAGTTCAGCAAACACAAGAGCGATCACTAAAAATTTTACTTATTAACAAAGCTGCTGAAATTGCAAAGAACTCACCAGCTGCTTTAGAGGATTTCAAGTCGTCTATAAATCAGATCAAGGATCCATACCTTAAAATGTATGCACAGCAAAAATTAAAAGAAATATCAGGAAATTCTTAAAAATTGGCTTGAATGATTGTTCGGTTTATTGTCATATTAAGTTGAAAATACTGTTGCTAATAATAGCAGCTTTACTGCATGAGGGGATGTTGTATGGCGAAATTTCAGTTTAAATCTATTTTATCACTATTGGTTCTTGTTTTAGGTTTGGTGTTCTCAGTGAACGCTTCATCACAAACAGAAGAGACAGATCAAAATACAACACAAAATACTGCTGAAGATTCTAAATGTATTTCAGCCGATGACATGACAGCAATCGCAAAAAACTTCAAACAGTTCAGAAACTTATCAGGCAAAGAATACTGTTTTGATAAATCACAAACTGCATATTTAATTGCCGGAATTCAGTATATCCGCAAATTACAATTCAATGAATCCGGCGTAAATAGTCCTGATGAATTGTTTACCGGACAATTTGCTAAAGATTGGTATGGCTATTTTACTAAATTAATTACTAAATTTGTTATTGATAAAGAATGTCAGCCAGGTGTTATTGCCTATGTTTTCGGAGGCGGACTTGGCGGTAAAACGATGTACGTCTGCCCGATGGCTTTAACAGATGCTTTTACACCACTTGATTTAGCCAGCGTGTTTATGCACGAGGCTCGTCACATTGAAGGTTACCCGCACAGAACGTGTACATGGGGACCAAGAAAAAATCTTCAAGGTGCTTGTGATAACAGAATATCTGAAGGCGGATCATACGCGGTGACTGTTGAAACCTATTCACAGTTAGCTCAGTACGGAAAAAATATTCATCCAGCATTTAAAGCGATTGCTGAAGCTTCAGCCCTTATTTACGCAGAAGAGGCTTTTGAAACATCTGTAAAAATTAATAAAGAAGAATCTTTTGTTACATTATCTGAAAATAAAAAAATATTTCGTTTAGATTCAGAATTAAAACAAGAGGCAAGGTTACTAGGAGAAACACCCCATTTAGGTCATCTTCTAAAAAGCAAATCAGGTCTCCATATTATACCGAACGATCGCACATTGCCAATGACACGGTTATTTCAAACGGGTGATATACAAGCATTAACCAGCAGTGAATATAACAAGAATATCACTGAAAGATCTAAAGTCGTTGATTATCATTTGGCCTGGATGTGGAACGCACGTATTGAAAAGAACGGGGTTAAATTTTTCTGTGATAAACGAGAATTTCCAGACGCTGTTTCTGAAGTTTCTTTGAACGATGCAGAAGCTTTGTCTTTAGTTTATCCAGAGGGCTACAGTGCAGACAAAAGCTATGCTTTTATCAACACAACAAAAGGTGTTATGAAAATTTCGTGTAACGAACGTAAAGGTCAAATTGATAATTCAGATTTTAAAATTGATACTGATACTTTGCGATTACATAAAATTGGTACAACAACATTGGCTTTAACTTTAGCTGGTGATTTATTAAGTATTGATTCTACAGGAACTGTAAAAAAGATCGATACAAATTCAAATGTCATGACTGATATTAGTTCGGTAACACGCGCGACGTTTTTCGACGCTAAATAATTTAGCCAAATAATTCAGATAAATAATATATACAGTTAAATTCGTAAAAAAAAGGCTGCATAAGATGCAGCCTTTTTTTTGCAGAGATTACTCCATCTCTTCTAGATAAGTGTAACCGGATAATCCTTCTTCGTAATGCTTCAATAGGGCTTTTGCTTCAAGCTTAGTGATATTACCAGAGGCGATGCTTTCTTCAGTGTACTGACGAACGCTATCAACCATTTCGGCACGACCGTACTGAACGTAGCTTAATACTTCAGTCACTGTATCGCCTGGTACATAGTGATCAACAGTGTAGCCTGAATTATGAATCGAAATGTGAACTGCGTCTGTATCACCAAATAGATTATGTAAATCTCCTAAAATTTCTTGATAAGCACCTGTTAAGAAAACAGCTAAGAAATACGGAGGATCACCTTCTTTAAAAGGATGAACACGCAATGTTTTTTTATATTCGCCAGTTTCAGTATCAATAAATTTTTCAATCTTACCATCAGAATCACATGTTAAATCGGCTAATGTGGCCTCGTGATGTGGTTCTTGGTCTAATTTATGAATTGGCATGACAGGGAACAATTGGCCCACAGCCCATGAATCAGGAATCGACTGGAATACTGAAAAATTACAGAAATAAGTATCACACAATTGCTGTCTTAGCTGGGCTACGATGTCTTCGCAATCTGCAGTGACGCGAGCGACTTCAAGCATTTTAGTCGCTATCGCGAAATGCATGCTTTCACACCAAGCCCGTCGAGTTAAATTCAACACACCATATGTGAATAAATTTAGAATTTCATTTTTTGACTGCATCATATCATTGAAGCATTCATTGATGTTTTCAGAATTTAATTTTTCATAAATGTACTGAAGATCTTTCATAATTGTTGGATCTTGTTTTGTAACCGGTGTTGGGGGTTGTTGACGGTAAAGATTATTCACACCCATTACATTGAAAACTAAAACCGAGTGATGCGCGACTAATGATCGACCTGCTTCTGTGATAATATGCGGATGCGGAATACTGTTTTCATCACAAAGAGTCTGAATCGTTGAAACAACGTCATTAGCGTATTCTTGTTCAGAATAATTCACAGAAGAATCCGTGTGTCCTGTGCCATCGTAATCAACACCTAATCCGCCGCCGACATCGATGTACTTTAATTTAGCACCTAGCTTGTGTAATTCAGTGTAAAACCGCGCAGCTTCTTTTAAAGAAGATTTAATACTTTGAATCGAAGGGACTTGCGAACCAATATGATAATGAAGAAGTTCAAGACAATCTAACATATCTGCTTTTTTCAAAGTTTCTAAGCCATCAACGATTTCTGTAGCTGTTAGACCAAACTTTGAACGGGCTCCTGCAGAATCGATCCATTTACCAGAACCTTGAGTATTCAATTTTGCTCTGAATCCTATTTTAGGTTTGATACTTAATTTTCTGGCCGCATCCATGATCAGTTTAAGTTCATCTTTACGATCAACAACGATAACAATATCACGACCTAATTTTTGCGCTAGCAAAGCAGTTTCAATATATTCAGTGTCTTTAAAACCATTACAGATAATCACAGCATCCGGGGTGTTCATTAACGACAAAACCACTAAAAGTTCTGGTTTAGAACCACATTCTAAACCTAATTTACAATTTTTACCAAAGCGAACAAGTTCTTGAACTAAATGACGTTGTTGATTCACTTTAATTGGGTAAACACCGCAGTACTGACCTTTGTAATTGTGATCGACGAATGCTCTTTGAAAACAGTTTTGTAAAAGTTGAACGCGTTCATTAATAATATCTGGAAAGCGAATCATGATTGGGACACGAATACCACGATCTTGCAGTTCTTGAGTTAATTCATAAAGATCAACAGACGGGCCTTTTTCGCCTTTAGGTGTGATCGATACATTTCCGTTTGAATTGACACGAAAATAACCTGCGCCCCAGTTATTTATTCCATAGATAGCGGCGCTTTTTTCAGGACTCCAAGAAGCCGATTTTGAGTGTGCAAAAGTTTGTTCAGTGGATGGTGTTAAATCCATGATTTCCCCCTATGAAATTGAATAGGCTTTTTTTCACATAGATTTACAGGGGGTGCAAGATTATTTAACTAATTTATTTAGCTGGATCATTTAGCTGTATCATTTGACGATGATATTTAAAATCTTACCGGCTTTATAAATAACTTTTGCGGGGCTTTGACCATTCATCGCGATGGATACCGCAGAAAGCTTAAAAGCCTCTTCTACAGCGGTTTTTTCGTCAGCATCGTTTTTTAGTTCGATTGTCCCGCGCATTTTACCATTGACTTGTACGCCCATTGTCACTG
>JANOOI010000370.1:0-3126 GCA_031421235.1 Bdellovibrio sp. | reverse complement strand
TTGCGATTGACGATATGACTTTCCTATTTGAAGGGAAAAATCGGTGATCGACATCTTTCCTTCTATAACTTCAATTGCTAACCTGTAATGCTTAAATTCTTTTTGGCTCATTCGAATAGGTCCCATTTCTTACGTCCAATCATTGGTGTGGGATCAGCTTACATAAGTCTTGTAAATAGGACATAATCGCTCAGATATTAATGTACGACATAATCGTCCAGAAACTAGACAAACCTGTAATTTGGACAAATTTAAAGACATATTTACAGATACAAATCACCTTTAATTCGAATTGAAATAGGCTTCAGGAAAGCAACGTCCTCAGACTGATGAGACGTAATTAAAGTTGTGATTCTATGTGCTGCTAAGTAATCTGCAATGACTTTTTGTGCAGCTGACTTATTGATTTGATCCAAGGCCGAAAATGGCTCATCTAAAATTAAAATCCTAGGCTTTGACATGATCGCCCTGATTAACGCCACTCTTTGTTTTTCACCGCCAGATAATTTTGAGGCCTGCGTACTTTGACAAGTTTCTAAATTCATTTGCTGAATAAGATCACCCAACTTTTGACGACTTTCAACTGACCAATTTTTTCTTGATTTCATAACGATTTCTATATTTTCTATCGCTGTCAAATGACTAAACAATTCATAACCTTGAAAGACAACACCCAGCTGTCTTTCATCGATCGGCAATAGCGCTATATCTACATCAGTATCGACCCAACTCCAACTTTTTAGATCTAGCATGCCAGATAATATATTAAAAAACGTTGTTTTACCTGAACCAGAAGCCCCTGTTAGATAATAAGTTTGTCCAGGTCGGTATTCAAAGTAAGGAATTTGATAATGAATATTATCTTCTTGGTAATTTATATTTTTTAAATAAGACATAAAATTTCTCCGTTAAGCTAAACGTTAGGCTAAATATGAAAAACCAAAAAACGATAATTAACGCACTTAGAGCATAGGCATAGTCAATTCGATAACCTGATAAAAATTCATAAATGACGACGCCCGTTGTTTTTATAGGGCTGCCAGAGATCTTGAAAACACTAAATTCAAAAAAACAGATTAAAAATAAAAAGCTTAAAATATTTATAATATTTTTTCTAAGCACTGCAACAATAATTTTAAAAAAATAGACCGAAAAATTCAAATGATAAATTCTTGCCACTGCCATGGATTGTTTTAGATTAAATAAACCGCCCGTAAAGAAATTGAAGACTAGAGAAACAAAATAGCTAATCAAAAAAATGTAGGTCACTTTACTAATTTCAGTGAATATGTTCTGTGTTGATGCAAAATATAAAAATACAAAAAATCCGGTTACTCCGATAGATGGGCTGGTAAAAGTAGTTAGCCAATTGACATTTTGTCTTTTGTAAATCAAATAAGAGTAAATATAAAACAAAATAAAAAATCCTAAAACCACTACCAAATAGAAAATGACTGTATTTAACAAAATTAATAAAAAATCAGCATTTATGAAAGTTGTCATTTTAGATAGAGTCTTCACATTTAATAAATGAAAAATAAAAGTCCCGTAGTACAACCCTAGATACAGAATAATCATTGCAGCCCCTAAGTTTGAAGCTAATTTTTTTGAACTAAAATTTTCTTTAGATTCGTCCGTATTTTGTGATTTGATAAAGTAGCTTATACTGTAAAGAAAAATAATTTGTATGATTGCAGTAAATACAACTGTCGACCAGTCCTGTTGAATATATATTTTTTCGTATATAAAAACTTCAAGATTTCCTCCAGTTTTTCCGCCCAGCATAAATGGAATTGTAAAGCTAGAAAAACTGCCTAAAAACACAATGAGACCTATAAGTAAAATCTGTTGTTTCAAATTTGGCAATATAATTTTAAGCAGAAGATCAAGTTTTTGAATAGAATAAATCTCTGCTGTTTTTATTTGATAACTTAAATTTTGTTGGATGGCTAAATAAAAACTGCAAGCAGCAAAGCCTAAATAAACTAAATTAAAAACAAGAATCACCCCAATCTGCCCGAATGGAAACGGCGAAATCATGTTCAAAGCCACCATCACTGAAATCAGTGATGGAATAAGGACTGGCGTGCTGCAAAACTTAATCAGATAGGCAGCTTGTTTATGATTAAAGCGAAACAAACCTAAAGACATGATAAAACCAAAAATAATGACAGTTATTGCTGATATCGAACTTTGAAAAAAAGAATTGAAAAAATATTTTTTAAATCCATTAAAATCTAGTGCTCTAATATTAAAGAATGAATAACTTAGAAAAATAATCGGAATAAGAAAAAATATTCCGATTAGAATTTGCAGCGATATGCTTATTTTAGTTTTCACTATTTCTAAGCTCAGTCCAAGTGTCTATTTGTTTTTGCAAATTTTCTTTAGACTGAACAGTAAACGGTAGTATCTTAAAAATTTTCACATGGTCAAATGCAGTTCCTTCTTGGGCTGATCTATCAATTGGAAACATATAATTTTTCTCCATGATTACTTTCTGGGCCTCATAGGTTTGCAAAAATTTGACAAATTGTTTTGCGCCTTCACAGTTTTTACAAACTGACGGAACACCTGCGAATTCAACTTGAAGCGGATGCTTGTTGTCGAATTCAATCGCAGTAAATTGGTCATTTTTTTCTTCGATTAATTGATACAGCGGTGATGTCGCGTACGACAGAACAACATCAACCTGGTGGGTTTTGAACAGCCCATATGAAGCTGACCAGCTTGGTGAAAAACTATGTGCTTGATTCATTAATTTTTTTAAAAATTGTTCGGCTTCTGCTGTTGAGCCAAACTGCGAATACACCCAGTTAACAAAAATAAGACCCGGGGAACTGGTTCTAGGATCTTGTAATGCGATTCGATTTTTAAGTTCAGGCTTTAGTAAATCATTTAAGTTTTTAATTTGGACTGAAAAATCTTTACGTACAATAAATGCAAGTGGTGCCCAATCATAGGCAGTAAATTGCTTCATACCAGTTACATTAATCAAGTAATCTGGAATATTTTCTATTTCTGTTGGGTATGTATCTTGCCAACTTATCTTGTCCGAGACTCTAACAAGGTCATATTGATCCAGGCTTAAAACCACATCGGCAATGGCTTTATCCCCATCAAAAG
>JANOOI010000369.1:0-3615 GCA_031421235.1 Bdellovibrio sp. | reverse complement strand
GGTCTTTTAAAGACTTTGCTCCGTCTATGATATCAGCTTGACCTGTGATTGAGTTAAAGACAAGCGTCCAGACATTTTTTCTAGGATCAACGATTTGCAGCGCAATAGGTTCGATAAACCCTTGCGGGAAAAAGTGCACATAGCCAACACCTTCAGTGAAAGTTGCATCCCTGGGTCCGCTTTCAACCGATTTAATGATATATCCAACCGGTAAATCGACTGTTGCCTTAGCGTAGCTGCTGTCTAGTTGGTAGGGGGATGTGATTTGTGATTTTTCACCAGAGAAACTAGCGACTTTTTCTTTTTGTTCACGTTCTTTTTCTAAAAAAGCTTTATCAAGCAGGGTGGGCGAAGATGATTTTTCAACCCAGTAGCTGCCAGCTTGGGCATCGATTTTAAACGCGATACGATAAGATGTATTGTAAAGCTTAGCCCGATTTCTGACTTGTTTGACAGTCAGAATCAGTTCGCGAAAGACAGTTCGATTATCCATTTTTTTAAAAGATAATCGGGGGATGGCTAAAGCTAAGATGGACCCGACTATCATGATGACAACAATCATTTCCATCAGTGAAAAAGCTGAATTTGATTGGAGATCTATTTTTTTGATGAGGAGCTCCTAAAAAAACTATTCTTCGCCAACAGATTCATCTGAAACGATGTCCTTAGCGAAATCAATTCCGCCCTCTTTTTTATCAGCGCCTAAAGATTTCAAAATATATCCGCTGCCAGCAGTTGAATATTCAAAGTCATTAACCCAAGCATCTTTAAGAAGTGATTTTAGATTCGAATTACTTGTCCAATTTTTACAATCAGAACTGTCTTCAGTAATAAATGTTAATGAGTTCGGAAGTTTTCCACATTCAGCCACATATTCATTAATACGTGTGGTAATGTCAGTCATTTTAAGACGGGTGTTGCTGACTTTAGAACGTTCACCACCATCTTTAATTTTTGGTAAGATAACAGCCATTAACCCGCCAATGATCACAAGAACGATCATAATTTCACCGAGGGAAAACGCACGTTGATTTTTTATAATATTTTTTAATTGATTTTGGTTCTGCATGAGAGCCTCCGGTTATTGTATATTTGAAGTCATTTCAAACATAGGAACAACAATAGATATTACTATGACAAAGATAACGATACCAATCAATAATGTCATGATCGGATTTAGCAACGTTGTTAAAGTGTCGACTTTAGACTTTACTTGGTAGTCATACGCATCCGCGACTAAGGTCAGCATATTTTCAAGATCACCGGTTTTTTCACCGATGTTCACCATGTGCACTACGATCGGGGGGAACTGCCCTGATTTACGTAACGGGCCGGCAATTGATTCACCTTCAGAAATATTACTTTTGGCTTCATCAATGGCTAAAGCTAAAACATGATTATCGACAACATTACGCACGATATCTAAAGCGTTTAACATCGGAACACCGCCAACCAATAAAGTCGCTAAAGTTCTCGTAAATCTGGCAATGGCCACCATGCGCGCGATTTCGCCTACAACCGGAATTTTCAGTAAAATGGCATCCCATGTTTTGCGACCTTCAGTTGAATTTTTCCAGTTCATAAAAACCAGAACTGAAATCACCATGAAGCCAGCAATCAAATACCAATTGGCGACAAATATTTTACTGACTTTAGAAATAAAAACTGTCATCTGAGGAAGCTGCATATCCGGCATGGATTCAAAAATTCCTAAAATTTCTGG
This sequence comes from Bdellovibrio sp., assembly GCA_031421235.1. GTDB lineage: Bacteria > Bdellovibrionota > Bdellovibrionia > Bdellovibrionales > Bdellovibrionaceae > Pseudobdellovibrio. Next base: position 1,892 of record JANOOI010000369.1, on the reverse strand, counting down.
TAAAACTTTAGTGAATAATCCAAACATCACTAATGTGATAACGACGAGCATAATAATCGGGTAAGTCATAGCACTTACGACACGCTGACGAAGATCAGCTTGGGCTTCAGTGAATTCAGCTAAACGAAGTAATATCACGTCGAGTGTGCCTGACATTTCACCAGCTTCAGCCATTGAAACAAAAATTTTATCAAAAATATTAGGATATTTTGAAAGAGCTTTGTGTAAAGACTGACCTTCGTTCACCATATTTTTACAATCAGCAATGGCTTCAGCTAAAACTTTATTTTCAACTTGTTCTGAAATAGCTGTGAGCGCATCTACTAAGGGAATATTGGCTTTAATCAATGTTGCTAATTGGCGGGTCATTAGTGAGAGCTCTTTAACATTCACTGACCCTGATGGTTTTGAATTTGATTTTCTAGCAGCCGTTTTTTTTCGATCTTTAATATCAACAACGAATACACCATCTTTTTTTAATTTAAGACGGGCAGTCCTTAGATTTTCTGAATCTAAATTTCCTTTGACTGATTTTCCGTCTTTTGTCAGACCTTTGTATTCAAATATCGGCATATCAGATGTCTATCTGGGTGTTAGTTAATAATTCTTCAATTGTTGTAATTCCAGCTAATACTTTTAAAATACCGTGATCTCTGAAGGTTTTAAATCCACGCGATATCGCTTGTTTTTTTATTGTATTACCATCTTTACGTTGCATTACTAATGAACGAATATCATCAGTTACGGGTAGAAGTTCTGCGATAATAGTTCGACCGATGTAGCCTTTTTGTCCGCAGTGTTCGCAGCCCATGGCTTTACAAACATTAGCCCCACGAATTTTATCATGAGTAATGCCTAAAGTTTCTAATTCAAAAGCAGTTGGTGTGTGCGGCGCTTTACAATGCGGGCAAAGGACACGCACAAGCCGCTGTGCTAAGACACCAAGAACAGATGTTGCAATCAAAAAGGGCTCAGCCCCGATATCCATTAAGCGGGGGAAAGCCCCTGAAGCATCATTGGCATGGATCGTTGATAAAACAAGATGTCCTGTTAATGAAGAGTTGATCGCAAGTTCTGCCGTTTCTAAATCGCGGATTTCTCCGACCATGATAATGTCTGGATCTTGACGAAGAAATGATCTTAATCCAGTTGCGAATGTTAAACCAATTTTTGCATTCACTTGCACTTGGCCAACGCCATGAACACGTTGTTCGACGGGGTCTTCAATTGTTAAAATATTAATATCGGGTTTATTTAATTTAGATAAACAGCCATATAAAGTTGTTGATTTACCAGAACCTGTTGGACCAGTGACTAATAAAATACCGTAACTGCGACTGATTAAATCATCTAAAACAGTTAATAAGTCTTGAGAAAATCCTGCTTGATGAAGTTCACGTACTTGATTTGATTTATCTTGAAGACGCATAACGATGCGTTCCCCGAAAGTTGTCGGCACTGTTGATAAACGAATATCAATATCTTTACCACCCACTTTAAGGGGAATACGACCATCTTGTGGTAAACGTTTTTCAGCAATGTTTAAGTTAGCCATAACTTTAATACGTGAAGTAATAGCATTCTGTAATTTTTTTGGTGGTTTGAATACATCGTATAAATTACCATCGATACGGTAACGAACGGCCATATCTTTTTCGTACGGTTCCATGTGTATATCTGAAGCTTTTTCTTTGACAGCCCTAAATAAAATAGAATTCACAAGTTTGATGACTGGGGCATCATCTTCGCCAGCTTCAAGTAAATCGATAATTGGATCTTCAAGATCCATTTCATCAGATTCAATTTCATCCATACCGCTCATGTTAGATGTGCTTTTTTCATAGACGCGATTTATAGCATCTTGCAAACGCTGAGTTGTGGTCATCACGGGT
>JANOOI010000368.1:0-7344 GCA_031421235.1 Bdellovibrio sp. | reverse complement strand
CCAGTGGATGGATTACCGGATGAATTTTTTGGTGAATATCATTTGATTGCGCAGACATTCAGGCTTTATGCCAAAGCCTGAATCAGGGGTCAAGTTTATAACCAAGTTAAACGATTTTCAGTCTGTCTTGGGGCCTTTGGTGGATTGTGATCTGGATAGCCAATAGCCACTGCGCAAAGTAATTCAAGCTGGCCATTTTGGTATTCAGGCAATTTTTTAATTCCTAAAAATTCGTCCACTTCGTCTTTAATTTCTAACGGAGCACCCATGGTACAACAGCCAAGACCTTCAATCTGGCAGGCTAAATTAATATTTTGCACAGCCATGTAAACGCTGCCAATGCTTGTATGATATCTTTCTTCTGGTGAATTTTGCGAATAGGCAAAAACAACAACAGGCGCATCACCTAAAGTGTAAAAAAATCTTTCTGTAAATTGATACAGTGAGGGTTTTAATTTTTTTTGCAAAATATCTTTAAGTCCAAGCCATGTTTTTTGAGAATACTTCAAATAGTCATTTTTTTTATCACCTTGGATAACAAAAAAACGCCAGTTTTGTCGATTTTTTCCAGATGGGGCGTGAAAAGCTGCATCGTTAAAAATGCGCTCAAGAATTTCACGTGGTACAGCTTCATTCTTAAATTGACGAATAGATTTGCGACTTTGGACGAGTTCATAAAATTCTGTTTTCGTCATTTGACCCTCACAATGTATTGCCTCAATATATAACTTATATGGTCATGTTATGGTAACTGTGAACAACACAACTGACAAGAAAACTTCAACTGTTTTTACAGTCGTCATTGTTTTACTGTGTTTGTTATTCGCTGTTTTATCATCGTTAACAAGCGTACGCCAAATGCTCAGTTCAAGCAAAAGCGAACGAACAGTTTTAGCTAAAGTTTTTGCGCAATATTCACAGAAAAATTTTGTGATCATTAAAGTAAAAACTGAATCCGGTCTGGATTTAGAGGTCTATGAAAAAGAAGCAGAAAACAATCAACAGAAATTAAAACAAAAATTTTCTTTAAATGATGATAATGATGCTTATTTGATGGTGAAAAATGATTCTATCAATTTAGGATTATTTGATGTGAACAAAGACGGACAGCTCGATATTATTTGCCCATCGGTCGATCGATTAGGAAATTCAAGATTAAATATATTTGAGTATTCGAAAGAACTAAACCAGTTTATTCCAGTCACTGATCAGAGCACTGATTCAGTTAACTAAATTAGATTTAGCTTTAGCTTTACCATTATTTTTACCGTTATTTTTACCGTTATCTTTATCTTTCCAGTTCGACATCGATAAAAGTCGAATAAGTTGGCCTAACCCGTGCGATAACTATTCGTGGTTTTAAGCCTGGTAAATTAATTCTTAGTTTAATTGGAAAACCATTTTCTTTCCATTTTTCATAATCCCCTGTATTTTTTGGGTTTGGTGTTCTTGGTTGTACAATTCCTGTTATATGAAATCGTAATGGGTTCAATGTTTGATCGTAAAAGATATAGGGCTCGATTTGTTTTTTTTCGCTGTTGTAAGCATAAGTTGTTGTCGCTGAATAGAGCTCATTGCCACGACCTAAATAAATATCATAGGGTATGTTCGAGACATCGCGGGTAATGTGACCCGACCGGATAAAGCTTAGTGGTTCTTTTTCGTAATTAATATCTAAAGCTTGTAAAAATCCAGTGCTATCTTTCTGAAGTTTTTTATCGAGTTTGTAATCAAGTGGTAGTCTTAAATTTATATCTAAAGCAAAACCCTGTAGTGGTTTTATATTATTTAAAGAATTTTGAATAGTTTTCGAATTACCTAGATCTAATTCAGCAATTAATTTTTTATATTTGGCTTGATCACATTGGTTGTTTTCATTTTCACAGTTCAGTAAATGTTTAATAACAAATTTGTAAGTCGGATGATCGCATAAATTCGGCACCAAACAAAATTTAGGGATTTCAACAACATCATAAAAGTCATTAATATTTGGACTGGCATGAACAGCACGAACTAACAAAAATGGCACGTCTGTGTTCTGCATATATTTTGTTTGCTGAAAAGATTTAAATTCAAGAACCTCATCAACTTGATAATTCTTATTTAAAGCCTCTCCGTAAATAAAATCTAAGCGAGCGCTTGGTATAATAACTGCTGTATCCGATTCGTAATGTTCACCACCAAAACCGATCGTTTTTAAAAAATTAGTCGATACTTGCATCCAGAATTTTTTAATACTTGAATCAATTTTTGCAGCTGCATGAGCACTAATTTTATCAGGAACTATACCTGCGATATTTAAAAATCTGGCTTTGATATATTTATCGGAATCTTCTTTCTTATCTACGCCTATAGCACGCCTGCGAAATTTAAAAATTGTATTACTAGAAAAAGACATTTCTTTTAATTCTGTAAAACCGAACGGTAAATGCTTTCCAATCCAATTAATAACATCATTATCAGACTGCGATCCCGCAGCTAATTTAGAACCCCAAAACGGTGATCCAAGGCTTACGATACCATCAATTTGACGAGCATACTGCGTTAACAATGTTTCTGAAAAAGAAAGATCATCTGTAGTTGATTTAGCCAGCAAGCTATCTAAGTACCAAATAAGAGAAACTAAACCACCTTGTGAATGCGTGATCAGCGAAATTTTATCTTGTTCGATTAAGCCGCCGTTTTTAACAAAAAAATTATCGATGGCTATTGATAAATTTTTAGCAAAATCATAAGTCGATAATTTTTTATCACCTGTTAAATAATCAAATTTTATAACTTGTAGATCATACTGTGGTTGAACATCTTTCATTTGTTCGACAAGTGCTTCAGCCATATAACCAAATGTTTTTGAACTGCCGCCAATTCCGTGGACTGTCACAATTAAATGAATAGGCGCACGTATATTTGCTTGCTGACTTGGTTCTCTGGGTGATGGTCTAGAAAAATGACTACATGATAATCCAAAAAGAAGGCCTGCAAAAATAAAAAATAAAAAATATAATCTCATTTATTGAGCTCCTGTTTTTTATTGAGATCTCTCCATGATTTTCCTTGGCGAGCCTTCGGATTTAATTGAAAAACTTTTACTGCCGCATTATGAGCTACTAAACTTTCAGAAAAACGATGAGTTCCATCGTTTTGGCTGACAAAGTATAAAAACTTTGATTTGGCTGGATTCAACGCTGCTTTTAGCGCTTCACGCCCAGGGTTTGCAATCGGTGTTGGTGGTAGACCATTCATCGTGTAGGTATTGTGTCTTGTCGGTGTTCTTAAATCAGCACGGGTAATATTATTGGGCATTGCGCCATTTTTTAGGGCCACGCCGTATAGAACAGTTGGATCTGTCTGTAATCTCATTCGTTGATTCAACCTATTATGAAATACTGACGAGACCAAATTTCGTTCATGGGGTGCACCAGTTTCTTTTTCAACAATACTAGCGAAAGTAACGACTTGGTTTTGATTCCACATACGATGTGGATAATTCTGTTGAAACATCTTCAAATCAATTTCTAGATCAGTCCACACTGTTTGAAATCTTCTAACCATCTGAGTAATAATCGTTTTTGTGGATTCAAATTTTGTAAATTTATAAGTTTCAGGAAATAAATAGCCTTCAAGGCTTTCAAGGTCTTTACCGATTAAGTTTTTTATAAATTCCTTATCTTTTAGCAAAGCTAATATATCTTCGCGTGCGCCGAAACCATTTCTAGAAATAATTTCTGCCACATCGAACATATTTACGCCTTCAGGAAAAGTCAGACTTTTCATTACGCTTTTCCCTGATGTAATTACGACTAATATTTCTTGCGGGGTCATATTCGCATTTAAAGCATATTCTCCCATTTTTAATCTTGGGTTTTGACCAGTGTATTTTGCATACAACTGAAAGAACTGGGCATTTTTAATCAGCTTTTGGGCTTCTAAATTTTTTGATACAGCTGTCATTGATTGACCGGGCATGACATCAAATAAAACCTCAGTTGTGTCATCGCTATATCCCTGTCCTAAAAATTGATAACTAAAAAACAAACCACTGACCACAATTGTGACGCTAAAAATTATAATTGCGGTTAAACTCATTTTTACTTTTTTATTCAAGCGTAACCCCAGGAAGTAATTTGGTTTTATCTAATGTCGTGTAATCTTCAAGACTAGCTACTGGAACTGTACAGTACTGAACGGCGAAATGGGCCGATGGGCGATCGTTTCCGGATTTACCCATACCCCCAAACGGTAGACGTGAACTAGCCCCATTTGTTGTTCGATTTAAATTTAATAGACCGACACGCGCTTTTAACAAAGCTTCTTGATATAGATCTTTATTTTTTGTGAATAATGCCATTACTAATCCGTAACCTGTCGAATTCACCATTTTAAGTGTTTGTTCGAAATCACTGGATCTGTAAATAGCCACATTTGGACCAAAGATTTCTGTCTTTTGATAAATTGATTTTTCATCATACTGTTTTACTAAATGAATACTTGGCGTTACATAGTGACCTTTATGTTCTAGGTCTAATGTTTTACCCCGCATCATGCTTTCGCAGTGATCACGATTGGCCATTTCTTGAAAGCGCACGTATTTGTCAACAGCTTGTGCGTTTATCAGCGGACCCATAAATGGATTTTTTGACCAGTGACCGATTGTTAACTTTTTTGCTGCTTGATAAAATTTTTCAGTAAATTGATCAGCAATTTTGTCATGTAAAATCACCCGCGATGTTCCTGAACATCTTTGACCTGTCGACATATAAGCACCAACAAGAGTTTCGTAAACAGCTTTTTCTAAATCAGCGTCATCCCAAATCACTGTGGCGTTTTTTCCACCCATTTCTAATGCCAAAATTTTCCAGTACTGATTCAGTGTTTCTTGTTTAATTTTCAAACCAACTTCATAAGACCCAGTGAATAAAACACCATCAACTGATTCGTGTGCAACAAGTTTACGACCTGTTTCACCTTCACCGTGTACAAGATTAAAAACTCCTGCTGGCAGTTGAACTTTTTCAATAATTTCGGCGTACAGTTGTGCCACATACGGAGTTTGTTCAGATGGTTTATAAACTATTGTGTTACCCGTAACTAAAGCGGGAATAATGTGTCCGTTTGGAAGATGGGCTGGAAAATTAAATGGTCCGATAACTGACATTACTCCTCGGGGTTTGTAGCGAATAAAACCGTTCACAGATGGTAATGCATTATCAATTTTTTCTTCTTGAACTATTTTTAACGATTCATTAATTGTCACATCAATTTTAGCTGACAGGGCTTTGGCTTCAGTTGTCGCATCCCATAAAGATTTACCTGTATCACGGGCAATAGCTTCAGCCATTTCTTTTTCATGACTGATAAATAGTTCTTTTAATTTTAATATCTGTTTAATTCTTTCAGCTTGAGAAAGTTTTGCCCAGCTAGGATAAGCAAGCCTTGCTGATTCAACAGCTGTATCCACGTGGTCTAATTTGTAATTAACAGTCATCAACTGGTCTGATAAATCTGCCGGGCTTACATCAGTAAACTGACCGTCTGGTTTGGTAGCAAGAACAAATTGTCCGTTAATGAAATCACCTAGAAATTGAATTTTTTTAAAATCTGCCATTTAATTTTTCTTTCCGTATTCAAAAGGAGAAATGAAGACCTCTTGTTTTATATCTAATTTTAAAATTTCTCGTGTTTTTTGTGGAACTATCAATTGACCATCAATAATTTCATAAGCCGATTGAAAACATTTGAAATGCTGTTCCCCAAAACCAATTAAACCCTGCTTTTTAAACATTGTTTCTTTAGTGTCAGCAATTTTTATCTTTTGTCCGCGTTTGATCGGCAAAATATTTTCTGTTTTACAACCATAGTGGGGACCCCCGTCAAATGGATCAACTTCATCCAAATAACTAAATCCGATACTTTCTAATAAATGCTGCGCGGGCTTTGTTGCGGTTCCAACACGGCCCAAAACTAAACGGGCTTTAGAATCTAATAAGCTTAAATAAATATCTTCTTCTGGGAAAAGTGATTCAATAAATTCTTTATTTACTTGCGATAAAGCATCAGCTTCTTGATAGGGTAGGCCTGTAAACCTGCGGCCTAAAGCTTCCCAAAATTCACTACGTCCTTCTTCAGTCAATGGCGGAGATAATTCACAAAGAACTCTGTTTTCAAAACGATCGCGGTGTAAGCCCATATAAAGGAATCGACCTAAAGAAATCTGCTTACCTAATCTTTCAGGTCTACGGCGATATTCTTTATCAATTAATAAACCGCCGATTTCTGTCGGACCGTCATTATCTAATTGGAAACGTAAAACCTGATGAATAAAACCAATACCTAAATCTTGAGAAAAATGATCACGTTTTAATATTTTAAAATAACAATGTGGAACATCATCATTGCCATGTTTCGCAATGATTAAAGAACTTCCGACTACGCATTGTTCTTCAGTGTCCTCTAAAACAAAAATATATTCAGATTTGTCTTTGGGTAATTGACCAGCAAATGAAGCTTCACTTTGAGCAATTTTTTCTGCTATGACTTTTTTATCGCCGGGCAGGTTAAGTAAATTAAACTGCTTGGCCAAATCAGTTAATTGCAAAAGGTCTTTTTTCTCGACAGATCGAACAATAAAACTCATATGCAAAACCTTTCAATCATACTTTTATAAAAAGAAGTCATTTTTTCAAGATCTAACATATCTACATGTTCGTTGGCCGTATGAACGTTTCCTTCGCGCAAGCCTGCACCTAAACAAATACATTCGATCCCCACACGTGAAAAAAGGCTAGCTTCATTTGTGGATGCCAAACTAATACATTTACTTTCAATCCCGATTTTTTCAAATTCACTGAGTGCTGCTTTAATCAAAACAGAATTCTCAATTGTTCGAAAGGGTCTTTTGTAGTCTTGCAATCTAAATTCAGCACCAATTATTTGGCAGGCACGAGATATATCCTGCATCCATTCTTCGTAATGTTCTTGTGTGACATTCGGCAAAATACGACAAGTCCCGCCAATCAGAATATGATCTTCGTAAGTTCTCACGATACCGATAGTAATAGTTGAATGATCAGGTTGAAATTCAACATCTTTTGTTTGGCTCATTTTAAATTGAACAGCATTCATCATTTCAAAAAGTCGGTTTAATTTTCGGATCACTGGATCTTTAAAAGAAGTTGTCACATCTAACTCAACCATCGCTTGATTGGGAATCATATTAAAGCGTGTTCCTGCATCCACATCGACTATCACAATATTGTCAGGCATTTTTGAAATGTATTCTAATAGTTTTATGGCAGCGCTTTCACCTAAGTGTGGTGTCGAAGAATGCGCCGACTTTCCAGAAAA
>JANOOI010000367.1:0-6083 GCA_031421235.1 Bdellovibrio sp. | reverse complement strand
GCGTGAGAAAGATTTCACGCAAAGGCGCAAAGACCGCCAAGGGAAGATTTTAAAGATCAACAATCGCTTTAACTACTGATTCGCATTCGTGTAAAATCATCTCAATGACCGAAACCTTAAAAGAAGTTGACTGCGATTTGTGCGGTTCGGCTGAAAAAACATTAATCAAAACCGAAGAAAATTACCCGATTTCGCGCTGTCGAAACTGCTCGCTGATTTACGTCAACCGCATTCCAAACATCGAAGAAGGCAGAGTCATCGGCGAATATTACGAAGGCACTAAAACGGAAATCGAAGCGTCGGAATGGCGGTATAAAGACGTTTCAAAATATCTCGTCGCCGAAATCAACAGTTTTCATAAAGATAAAGGCGCACTGCTCGATGTCGGCTGCGGTTACGGGTTTTTTCTGCTCGAAGCCAAACGCAGCGGCTGGCAGGTTTTCGGGACGGAACTCTCGCACATCGCGGTCAATTACGCCCGCGAAAAGCAGAATTTGCCCGACGTTTATTTTTCCGATTTGTCCGACATCGAATTTTCGGTTGATAAATTCGACGCGATAAATCTGACGAATGTTTTGGAACACGTTCCTTCGCCGACGGTTATTCTGGAAAATTGCGCGTCGAAACTGGCGACCGGCGGCGTTCTTTTAATTCGCGTTCCGAATATGGATTTTCATAATTTAAAGCACAATGAGCGTCAGGGTATTGTTTTTTTAGACTTTTTAGAACAATTTCAGGATTAACCTTTTTCACCAAAATCACCTATGGCTTCAACTGGACAGCCTTCCATTGCTTCTTTACAAAGGGCTTGTTCTTCAGGTGAATCAGGTTGCTTAGATATAAAAGCATGACCATCGTCCTCATGCATTGCAAAATTTTTTGGAGCGGTTAGAACGCAAGCGTCACAAGCAATACAAGATTGATCAACAAACATTTTGCCTGGTTTATTTTCTTTCCATTTTTGACCTAGATCAGCCATAAGACCTCCAGAAGCTTACAAACACGCTGCGTGCTGCTTTAGACTATAACGTGCCCAATGTAAAAAAGATCTGGCCTTAAGTCAATTTCATAGAACTGGTCATCACGAAATGAAGATTAAACGCTATAATATTTGTATGAATTACTTTGTTATACAAAGGGGTATATTATGCTAAAACCAAGATCTCCAGAGAAACATGAATTTGAACAAGTTCTTACTTTTCTAAATCAACAATTGCGGTCTGATTCAACTTGGGCCATTAATCTTGAATACCCAACGGCTGTGACGCCCCAGAACATTCATAACATGAGCATCATTGAATCGAATGATAAAATTGTATCTCATGCTTTATTTAAACCTCTGATTACTAAAACCCCATCTGCTATCTATAAAATTGGTGCTATTGGGTCTGTCGTAACTGATCCATCTTTCCGCCAACAGGGTCTTAGCACACTTAATATGCAAAACTGTTTAAACAAAGCCACTGAACAAAGCTGTGATCTGGTTGTGCTTTGGTCAGACCAACAAGAATTTTATAGAAAATTTGGTTTTGAATTAGCTGGTATTGAACACACTTATGTTTTTGATCAGCCTTTCAAACAGCAAAATGAAAAAATAAAATTTATCAAAGGCACGGCCATTGATCCGAATGCGATTTTAAAATTGTATTCTCAACACACCGTTAACACAGTCAGAACTGTTGAAGAAATACAGCAATTTTTAAAAATTCCGAACTCACAAGTTTTCACAGCGTGGAGTGAATCTAACCAGTTGTTGGCGTACGCTGTTGAAGGCAAAGGAGCTGATTTGCAGAGTTTTATTCACGAATGGGGCGGACAGGTCAGTGCTTTAACTGATTTGTTCAGTCATATCGTTCGCACCGAGCAAAAAAATTATCATATTATGGTCCCTGCGCATGCAACCAATATGCGAAATGCATTAAATAAGTTAGAACTTTTTTGTCATCAAGGTTTTATGGGCATGATTCGCATTCACAATTTTGAAGCTGTTGCATTAAAAGTAAAAAAAGCATTCAGAGCTGAAGGCTATGATCAATTTGTGTTAGAAAAAACCGGTGGAAAAAATAACGGTCAGGTCGTTTTTGGCTGGGGCACAGATTTGTACACATTAGATCATGAAACTGATTTAGTAAAAATACTTTTTGGACCAGCACATGTTGATGATATGACATTTATCAAACCTGAAACACGTCAAATATTAAAACAGGTTTTACCCTTACCACTTTGGATTTGGGGCTGGGATTCTATATGAAATTACTTATTTTATTAACCACGTTACTTGTTATCACGACACAAACTTCGTGCATTGAAAAACAAAACTTGGAAGATTCAAGTCTTGGACCTGCAGTAGATGCAGCCAGCGTTGAAAAAGAAATGGCTGAAAGCGTTGGAGTTTTAAGTCTTTACGACACTAATAAAAATGAATTAAATGCGATTTCACTATCAACTACCCTTGAAAATTCTCAAAATTATAAAATATTTAATCAAATATTACTAGTTGATTCTGTTGTTGATACAGTTAGCACCTACACAATTAATTTAAATTTTACGAAACAAGATTTGCAAGATTCGAATAGCTCATTTTCGGACATTAGATACCCTATTGTTATAGATAAAAATAGCTCTCTGGATAGCTTTTACAGTCAAAATGAAAAACTAATTCAATCTGTCACTGAAAAAAATGAAGACCAGCAACAACATCCAGCTTTTTTAATTGCAGAATATGCTGATAATGCAAAAAATTCTTGTAAAAGAAAAAATGTAACTTGTCATAATTTTAGAAATTCAAAGTACAATATCACTTTGCCGGCTGTGTTGGCTCATCCTAGCATTTGTGAAAATCCACAAAAATGCACTATTCCTGTTAGTAAAATTGAATACGACCTGATTGATAGCAATAAACTAGATGCAAACGGTAAAGGCCACCGAATTGGTTTTACGTTTGTCGTGTCAAAGAAGTTACCTCTGTTTTCAAAAGTGATGAGCTATTGCTACAGACAGTTAGTCGAATTCGGAAATCGTAAAGTTTTAGCTGAATCGTGTTATGATCTTACGAACTTTTCAGCTGGTGGGACGACTGCTGCTGAGACTACAAAGTAAAAAAACTTGTCGAATGGTCTGAGCAAAGCTAACATAAAAGCATGAAAAAACATATTGCACTTATTTTTGGTGGACAATCTTCAGAACATGAAGTTTCAATTAATTCAGCTAAAAATATTTTTAAAGCCTTGGATAAAAGCTTATTCACAGTTTCATTGTTGGGTATATCTAAAGAAGGTTCTTGGTATTTATTTACTGAATCTGAAATCGAAAGCCTAAAATCAATCCGTGATGCTGATGTTTCTGAAGAAAAAAATGTTGCTCTTGTTTCAAAAAAATCTAAGCCTTATATTTTACAATTACATAATTCAAACTACACCTCACTAGACTGTGCATTTCCAATCGTACACGGAACTAACGGCGAAGACGGTGTTTTACAGGGATATTTAAAAATGGTCGGCGTGCCCTTTGTTGGCTGCGGCGTTATGGGATCGGCAATTAATATGGATAAAGAAGTCATGAAAATTGTTATGACTTCAGCAGGCATTCCGAATTCAAAATATGTGGTTCTAAAAAGCACAAAGCCCAACAATTATGACGATATCGTAAAAAAATTAGGTTCACCCTTTTTCATAAAACCTGCTAATGCAGGGTCCTCTGTTGGTGTTCACAAAATTAAAACAGCTGCAGATTTTAGTGATAAAATTAACGACTCATTTAAATACGATCACAAAGTCATCGCTGAAGAATTTATTGATGGTCGTGAAATCGAATGCTCGGTAATGGGTTTAAATCACAAAGCAAAAGCTGCAACCCCTGGTGAATTAATAGTTAAACATGAATTCTATTCTTACGAAGCAAAGTATTTAGATGATAACGGGGCTGAAATCGTGATTCCTGCAAAAATTGATTCTACAAAAACGGAAGAATTACGAATGCTAGCTGCTAAGACTTACGAAGCTTTATATTGTGATGGCTTAGCTCGTGTTGATTTCTTCATGAAAAAAAATGGTGATTTTGTCGTTAATGAGTTGAATACATTGCCCGGTTTTACAAAAATTTCGATGTACCCGATGATGTGGAAAGCCCACGGGGTTGAATATTCAAATCTAATCACGATGTTGATTCAGTGTGCATTTGAACGTTCAGAATTCGATCGCACTCTTGATCTTAATTTTATGAAGTAGACTTTTGTCTGTGCATAGCTTTTGCATATCATTATTAGACTAGCTAAACTATCTAACGTTAGCTAAAACTTATAAAGGGTTTTACAGGATGTAAAACTTGATGTTCACGGAGGAATTATGTCTTTACGAGAAACAATCGAGACTGGTCTTAAATTAGAAGACATTCATTATTACGAAAAAACTGAGAACACATTCCAAAAAGCTTTCGTTTCTTTGCAGTGTAATTGCGCCTTATGCGCATCCAACTTAGAAATAAAGATTATTGCCTCTGATATTGAGAATGAGATCAGAGAAGAAGCCCACTGTCCGCAATGTAAAATCAGACTTCGATCAAAAAGCCATTCGCTTCAGTAAGCTATAAGCATTTATAAAAATTAAATAAAGACTTAAGTAATATTTTTGACGTTTGAATAAAAAGTGCCAAAAATTTGATGATCACTGCTGCCAAAAGTCGATTGTTTGACGCCAACTGTGGGTTTATCCACAAAAATTCCCCAACGATTTAGACTGACTAGACCAACATCTAGCTGTTGACTGACCTTATCAACTTTATTAGCGTCACCCCAAATGCTGGCCATAAAACCATAGTATGAAACGTTGCTATATTTAGGAACATCAAAAGGATATTTAACAGTTGATAAAATGAAGGCTGGCGCCATGATCTGATCTTGCTGCAACGTCGAACAGTTTGACATATCTTGTGTAAAAAATGGTTTTACAAAATGACCCCGACAGTTTTTTTGAACCTGCAAAAGTTTTGCTTGATCAGTTTTTGCAGTCGTCATCAGCTGATCAAATGAAGATATATATTTATTTTTTATCAGCGGCGTCCATGACGATTGATCATGAATTCCTTCACTGGGCTTTAGCTGTTCGAAACAGTTTTCAATAAAACTATTCCAATCAGATTGAAATTTTTCTAGAATAAATAATCTTGAAGAATTCCAATGCAATTGGCCTTGACCTAACATAAATGAATCTATAATTTCTTTTTTTTCAGTCTCTGATGTTTCTTTTAAAACAATTGCAGGATTCTTAGCCCCACCACACAGCATAATTTTTTTATGAGGCATAGTTTTAATGATCTGCGAAAGATGATCCAATTCGCCAGTAAAAACAAGAGCCTTAATTCCTGGATGCTGAACCATTAATTGCACAAACTGTAAATTTTGACTGTGCATAATCTGAATAAGACCTACAGGACATTGAACACTTTGCAAAAGTTCTGCCCAAAGTTGTCCAGTGATTGGTGATGATGAAGATGTTTTTACGATAACAGCGTTTCCGGCTAACAAAGCTGGGATCACTTTTTCAACAAACAAGCGTGTCGATAAATTCCATGACAATATAACTGCGGTTACACCGAATGGAGAACATTGAAACGAAGTTTCTTTGTGTTCAATCAGCTCGCACTGAAATAAATCCATTTTTTGAAGTGCTATCTGAATATTGGCGGCTTCAATAAAATGTGTTGATAACCCTTGATCTAATGATTCGGCTTCAGTAAATTTATTTTTATTTTCATGAATGTAGCTTTTTATTTTTTCTAATAATGTTAAACGATCTGCAATTGTTGAATCTTTCCAATTTAAATAGGCTTTTTGTGCAGATTGAATCGCATAAACCAAATCTAAGGGTTCACTGTTCGACACCGTATGAAGATTTTCACGCGTAAAAGGATGAATTGTTGTAAAAACATTTTTGCTGTGTGAATCAGCGAATTCATTATTAACGAAATTTTTGATAACCATGTTGTGAACATAGCTGATAGACCCAGAAAAGTAAACGGCCGACTGGATCCTTTTAGGTTTGGTCGGCCGTTTTGAAATCAAAGTAGATTTCACGACATTTTGTTCT
>JANOOI010000366.1:0-1505 GCA_031421235.1 Bdellovibrio sp. | reverse complement strand
CCCACATTGAATCGATCTCTTAAAGTTGGTGATGTTATTTCAGCTTCAATGTTGACGCTTGAAAAAAGATTAATTAGCCGCAGTGATATTCTTATTGATGCAAATCAAATCGTTGGTTTGCAGGCTAATCGTTTTTTAAATGCCGGACAACTTTTGTCGGACCGCGATCTTAAAAAAGAACAAGTCATGAGACGAGGACAAATAGTTAAAGCCCTGTTTGGTCAGCAGTCGTTACAAATCACTATTTCTGCACAAGCTGAAGAGGCCGGCGCGATCGGTGACGTTATTCGCGTTAAAAACTTAGATTCACAAAAAATGTTTGCTGCAAAAATTATTGATCGTGGTTTGGTAGAAATTGAATAACCGAGGTTTGATTATGAAATTTATATTATTGTTTTTTATCATTTTAGGTTCTGGCTGTGCCACTTTCATGGATTGGTTGAATCCGAAGACATCCACTGAAGTGACTAAAGAAGAAATTGATCAAGAGCCCCTGACTAAATATTCAGAGGTCACGAATCATGCGCCACCATCAGATCGCGAATATAAAAGGATGACCCGAGAAGTCATGGAAGAAGAATCAGAACTTCATTCAGGAGCAGGTTCATTGTGGGTGATGGAAGGTCAAACAAGTTATTTATTTGCGCAAAATAAAAATCGTAAAGAAGGCGATCCTACAACTGTTAAAGTTGAAGGTGCAGCATTTAAGCAGGTTCAAATGAAAGCTGACACCATTAAAGATCTGTTGAATGAACTAGAAGAGCAAAAAAAACAAGCTGAAGAAAAAAAGAAAAAAGACGAAGCAGAAGTTTTACGGTTAGCAGATATTGCTAAAGAAAAAGAATTAATTATTTCTAAAAGTGAAGCTGATAACGAAGCAGAAGCACAAATTATGGCAGAAAAACGTGTTAACGAAAGAAAACCTGCATCAACAGAACCTGCTAAACCTGTCGTTGCTGAAAAACCAAAAGAAGAAAAAGTCGATTTGAAAGAAATCGAAAGTATTCCGATGCGAATCACAGAAAAGTTACCTGACGGTCAGTACCGTGTGTCTGGTCAGCAGTATTTAACAATCAAAAACAGACCTTACAAAGTCATCGCAACAGGTATAGTTCGTGGCGATGATTATAACGATCAACTTATTAGTTCTGAAAAATTATATGATTCACAATATGACATTCTACATATGAAAAAAGGCCAATAGTATGAAGCACTTTTTTATTGTTTACACATTTATAACATTACTGTCTTTAGTTGCTGATGCTGCGCGATTAAAGGATATCGCAAGCATTCGTGGTGTACGTGAAAATCAATTGATTGGTTACGGTTTAGTTGTAGGTCTTAAAGGGACCGGCGACACCCAAGCGGAATTCACCAGTAAATCATTTGCAAGGCTTATTGAAAAATTAGGTGTTAAATTAGATCAAGCTCAGTTGACTAGTAAAAACGTTGCAGCTGTTATCATAACAGCGCAGCTGCCACCTTTTGCGAAAGCTGGAAACCCT
>JANOOI010000365.1:0-5016 GCA_031421235.1 Bdellovibrio sp. | reverse complement strand
TTACCGACTTGCCTAGGACCTAGAATAACTTGTAAGAGGCCATTTTTAGATTTTAGTCTTTCATGTAAAGTATTGATAAAGCTAAGTTTTATGAGTTTATTCATATTTGATAGCATAACCTATTGTATTTGATAGGTCAACCTATCAAATAGGCAATTTAAAAAATCTTGCCATTCGCCCCCCAAATCAAGTTAAATACAGCTATAGCCAATTTGAAAAAGACGTTGTTTTTTACAAGTTGGCCTGTAACCGAACCTTTCTTCTGAGATTTATTTCACAAGAGAGAAAAACTAAAAGGAGTCCTTTATGCTAACGCAAAAAGTTGTTGCTACGTCTTCAACTGTGCCCTCATCGAACGCAAACGCACGACTAGGTGCCTTGAAATCAGCGATCGAAACACGTACACACATGTTCGAAAAAATCAAAGACCAATTCGGTAAAGAATTACCGATTTCAGAATATTTTGGCTGCATGACATTTGGCTTAGCGCAAATGCGTGAAAAACTTCCGAAAGATGCCTACAGCAATTTATTAAAAACTTTAGATCAAGGTAAAAAATTACCAAAAGAAAGTGCTGAATCAATTGCTTCAGCAGTTAAAGAATGGGCTGTTTTAAAAGGTGTGACTCACTTTTCGCATTGGTTCCAACCCATGACAGGTTCCACAGCTGAAAA
Organism: Bdellovibrio sp.; assembly: GCA_031421235.1. Classification (GTDB taxonomy): domain Bacteria; phylum Bdellovibrionota; class Bdellovibrionia; order Bdellovibrionales; family Bdellovibrionaceae; genus Pseudobdellovibrio. The sequence goes on along the minus strand of JANOOI010000365.1, from coordinate 4,342 downwards.
ACATGATGCATTTATTTCTATTCAACATGCAAACCATTCTGAATTGCGCGTGATCGAAAGATTTACTGGATCACAATTAATTCAAGGTGAACCGGATGCGTCGTCATTTCCGTCAGGCGGAATGCGTTCAACTTTCGAGGCCCGTGGTTATACGGCTTGGGATCCATCATCGCCGTTATTTATTATTGAAGAAGGCAACGGGAAAACTTTATGTATTCCCACTGTATTTTTCGGTTATCACGGTCAAGCTTTAGATAATAAAACGCCGTTATTACGTTCTACAGATGCAGTATCAAATGCGGCTTGCGAATTTTTAAAATTATTAGGTGATGTCGATGTTAAAAAAGTTCAAACCACATTAGGTGCTGAACAAGAATATTTTTTAGTCGATAAAAACTTTGTGGCCATGAGACCCGACATCATCATGACGGGTCGTACTTTAATTGGAACACCTGCAGCGCGCGGTCAACAATTAGAAGATCACTATTTTGGAGCCATTCCTTCACGTATTAAGCAATACATGCAAGAAGTTGAATTTGAATTATATAAGCTAGGTGTACCAATTAAAACTCGTCACAATGAAGTGGCACCAAGCCAATTTGAATTGGCTCCGATATTTGAAGATATGAATATTGCTTCAGATCACAATTTATTAACAATGGATGTTTTAAAACGTATTGCTTTAAAACATGGTCTTGTGTGTTTACTTCATGAAAAACCTTTTGCAGGTGTGAACGGATCAGGAAAACATAACAACTGGTCAATGGCCAATGACAAAGGCGAAAATCTTCTAGAACCTGGAAGCACGCCTCATCAAAATTTACGTTTCTTAGCTTGCCTTGTTGTGACACTGAAAGCCGTTTTTGAACATGCAGGCCCACTGCGCGCTGCCATTGCTTCACCTGGAAATGATCACCGTTTAGGAGCTAACGAGGCCCCACCTGCTATTATTTCTGTTTTCTTAGGGACATTATTGGATGATATTTTAAATTCAATCGAAGCTGGCAAAGCTTTAAAAGCCACTGATGAACAAATCATTGATTTAGGTGTTAGTAAAATTCCGAATGTTTCTAAAGACTACACAGATAGAAACAGAACATCACCGTTTGCCTTCACTGGAAATAAATTTGAATTCCGCGCGGTGGGTTCAACACAAAACGTCGCAGTCCCTATGTCAATTTTAAATGCAGCTGTTACCCATAGTTTTAAAGAATGCACATCACGTCTTAAAGAATTATTGAAAAAGAAAAAACGTGATGAAGCGGTTATGGAATTAATCAGACAAGTTGTTAAAGAAACTAAAAATATTCGTTTCGGCGGCAATGGTTATTCTGATGAATGGAAAGTTGAAGCTAAAAAACGCGGTTTACCAATTTTAAATACAACACCAGATGCTTTAGAAATTTTTAAAGACAAAAAGAAAATGCAATTCTTAGTCGACACAAATGTATTAAGTCATGAAGAAATTCAATCACGTTATCATATCGCTGTTGAACGCTACGTAAAAACATTAGATATCGAACATGTCAGTCTTATTGAACTTGCTGAAACATACGTATTACCAGCGATTGAAAAGCAATTTACAGTTCTTGCAAGAGCCCACGCATCGATTCCTAGTAAAGCGACTGCGAAGCTTCATGAAGGTCGTTTAAATGCTTTAGATAAAGTTTTAGCCAGCGTGCTTACTGATCTTAGCAAATTTAAAACATTAGTTGAAAAATCACAAAAAATTCACGATGAAGAAAAGCGCATGTGGGATATTGTTGAAACTTTACAACCCTTAAGTTTTAAACTTCGTGCAGCATGTGATGAAGCAGAAAAAATAGTGGCTGATGATTTATGGCCGCTACCTAAGTATCGTGAAATGTTACTAGCGAATACTTTAGCTTAATTCTGTATGGTCAATTATTTGAGTCCTCTTTGAAATACTCAAATCAAACTCAAATAATTGACCACCAAAAAATTTAAAAGCTAAAGTATCGGTAATTTGTAACGGTATTGTTTTAAATCGTAAAATTTTAAATTAGGCAAAAATGCGTTTCTACCCCAAGAATTTACATTAATATCAACAGGAAACGCATGACCGTAACCACCTATACTGGTTAAATTCTGGTTTTGAGTTCCGATATCCATATTGGCGATAGTTGTTTTATTAAATAACTGTGCATTGATAGCATCATTTTCATAATTTGCAGACTGCAGCCCCATGGCTTGCATAATTGTAACTAGCAATCTGTTGTAATTTACACCATAATAATTATTGCTAAATTTAGGACTTCCAAAAGTTTTAACAAACCCAAACTCGCCACCGGTGTCGACACCGTCGAATGAACCTTTTGCTCGGTCTGAATAATCAATATATTTTCCTGAAGTTAAATTCCCGCCTGCGTTGCCAAACAAAATACCCGGATGCGATCCCCAACCGTGCACTTGCCCGCTTTCAGTCGTCTGATAAATTAAAGAATTATACAGCAATGACTTACCGTTTGATGAATCGATCGCTGCAGAAAGATTTTGAACTAACTTTGCAGTAAAATTTTGAAAAAATCCACTGTGTCTTTGATTCATCCGTTGCCAATTTGGCTTACCATTTACTATTCCAAACGGTTCATGACTTGTGATTTGATGATCAAACCCAAGGCCATCGTGAACACCACCATAAACACCTAAGTGAATACCAAACACACGATTTGTATCACACATCATAGCTGCTGTTATAATATCCGCTAAAGCTTTCATGTATAGTTCTGAACTTGTGTCATGAACTTGTGAACCTAAAGTGACACCTGGATGATTAGTAAAGAAATTTTTATAACTGCAAGTCGCTGTCGCCACTGCTGTTAATGAATTTTGTACATCGCTTAATTTATCCATTGCATTTTGTAGTGCTAATTTATCTATCGCACTAATGTTTTTACTATTTTTTAATCGATTATAATCATCGAGAACTCTGGTTAACACATTTGATTTAGGATTAGTTATACCTTGTTGACCATTTTCTGGATAATTGCCATTTGAAAATAAACTATTATATATACTATTAAAATCATAACCTGAATTTGGTGCATTGTTAATAGTTCCAGCTGTTAATATTTGTGAACTATCCCCAGAATGCCCGCCAATATTAATAACAGATCGACCTAATGGATTAAAAGCTGGATGACTATTAATAACGTGATCAATAGTTTGAGTTCTTTGTAATGCCGTGGTGTCCCCATCGCTCAACACAAGTCCACCAAGAATTTGTGCTCCGCCATGACCGTACCTGACAACATAATCTAAACCACGAAGTATATTCATGCTTTCAAGATAAGGACTAATTCCTGAACCGTAATACGAAGCCAGTACAGAACCATTCGTCGGAGCAAAATCTCTTAAATTTTGCCAACGCACGTTGTGATGCCCGTTAACACCCACGGCAACTTGATTAGGTTGTCCTAAATTAGTAATGTCACCAATATTTGGCAACCAACAAGAATGGTGACCCATTTCATAACCGGATTTAACATATAAAAATCGTCTGATTGTTGTATTTGTTTGTGCCCATGTTTCACGTGGTAATAATGATGTCAAAAATGGAATACTGACAAGGGCTCCGCCGCTGCCTTGTAAAAACATTCTTCGTGTTGTTCTGTTAAATTTCATATTCTCCGCCCGTAAATGAACATCATAAAATTGGTAGTTTATATTTGTATTGTTTTAGATCGTAACTTGAAATACTTGCTATCATCCCGTTATAATCCCATCTTCCAACAACTGGATTTTCTAACCAGACATGACCATAGCCGCCTATTGGGCTTGATATATTTGCATTCAAAGACCCGTAATCTGTTCTATTTAGAACCTGTTGATTGATTGCACTATCTTCGTACTCTGAAGGGGTCACTCCCATGGCTTGCATCATTGTAATCAACAATCTGTTGTATTGAACACCTCTCCAGTTATTAGAAAATTTTGGATCACCCGGAGTTTTATTATATAAATCTGCACCTTCAAATGCACCTTTAGTTCTATCTGAATAATCAATATATTTACCAGAAGTTATATTTCCGCCAGCGTTACCGAATAATATGGCTGGTTGAGAGCCTGACCCATGCACCTGACCACTTTCAGTCGTGTGATAAATTAATGAATTATATAAATACGATTTTCCATTAGATGGATCAGTGGCCTCTGATAAATTTTTAACTAGCGGTATAGTTAAATGATCAAAAGCTAATTTTTGTCTTTCATTCATACGTTGCCAATTCGGTTTGCCATTAACAACACCAAAAACTTCATGACTTGTAACCTGATGATCAAAGGCCAAACCATCATAAACACCTTCATTTAAAAAATTATG
>JANOOI010000364.1:0-3436 GCA_031421235.1 Bdellovibrio sp. | reverse complement strand
AACCCACGTAAATGCTTCGGCGTGTACACCAAGCTGATGCAAATTCCATTTTTTGTAGAACGCCCAACAGAATTCATTGATACAGGGTTATTATTTTCATCTAACCAAATATAAATTTCTTTCTGCTTTATTCTTCCAGTCATCATCACTATTGTTTTTTCAATCGAAACAGTCTCGTTCGGAAGCGATTCCGCTGTAAAATCATTGCACCATTGACTGACCAAATTTACATGAAATTCATCAGCTAAAATAAGCTGACCTTTTGATTTATTTATTAAATTCACGGTATCTAGTCTATAAATTTTTTGACCCATGTTTAGTTTATCGGAGACATTTGCTGTACTAACCCATATGCGCGCAAAAGCTTCTGAAGTAATTGATGGTCCGACTACACCAGGCACAGGAATATTTTGTTCTTTAATAAAATCGACAACGTTTTTAATAATTGGCTCTTCTAAAGATGTAAGAACGACACTTTTCGGTCCAATAAATATTGCAGCGATGAGATCACTATTTTGATAAGTAGAAATGTACTGATACTTATTTTCTTGATTTGTATCGTCTTTTAACATGTCACAAATTCCTAGCAGTAAATTATATTCTGCTTCTTTTTGCAAAAGTAAAGATTCGGTGGCTGCTAAAAAGTCAGCTGCATTTTCATATTTTTTAAAGCTGATATTTTTTCTAACAGGTAATCCTAAATGATTTCCGAATTCTAAATTTTTCGGAGGGTCACCCCAAAAATAACCATGTTCTATGCATTGTTCATTTCTAGTTTGATGAATTGGATACATGATTTTTTCGTCAGGACCTGCATCGTTGGCTTCGCCAATACCCAAGAAAATGACGTCGTCTGTGCTATCGTTAATAATCACATGCGCAATACCAGTATTCGGTTTGAAGAAAACACAATCACCAACATTCATTTGGTAAGTAAACCCATTTAACCAAACTGTGGCTGTGCCCTTAATTAAAATAGCTGCTTCTTCTTCAAGTTTGTGGGCATGTGGCCATGATGTTCTTTTTTGTGGTTTTAAAACTTCATGCCATAGACCTAAAAATTTTAGACCAACTTGATCAGTTAAACGAACGCCTAGGCTAAATTTTTCGGTGTCATCTGGATACGAAAACCCTAGTTTTCTTTCGAAAGCTGATGTGTCTTTTATAAAGGATAAATCTTTGAAGTCTTTTTGATGGTTTAAATTTCCAATACTTGCCTCATGAGGTCCGAAATCTTGTTGTGGATAATTATCCCACCATAAGTCTTTATGCTTTTCTTTCAGCTCAGGATTAATCGGGAACGAACACTTATTTTCCTTTTTAGTGCGGTCACCTAATACAATCATTTGTACTGTTTCATTCGTATTATTAATAAAAGTATGTGCTATTCCAGTTCCTGCAGGAAATCCTACACAAAAACCTGGTTCTAGCTGATAGATAAATCCGTTTACCCAGACATGAGGTCTACCAGAAACAACATATATAAATTCTTCTTCAAGACTTTCCGCATGAGGATCTGAACTTTTTTGATGCGGCGGCAGTTCTACCCAGTGCATCGCTAAACGGTCTGTGTCTAGTGCGCGACCATAATCTGCATCTTTCATCGCATCTTGATCTTTAAAAATTTGATCTTTTGATATAATAAGATTTTTATAAAAATCGCTCATAATTATATTAACTACCAACTACCTTGGTTAGGCATGTCTTTCCATGGGGCCATTGGTGGCAGTGATTCTTTGGCTTGCAGTAATTCAATAGATTGATTATCTGGTGATTTAATAAAAGCCATGTGGCCATCGCGTGGTGGTCTTAAAATTTGTACACCATTTTTCATAAGTCTTTCACAAGTGTCGTAAATATTATCGACAAGAAATGCAATATGGCCAAAGTTTCTGCCAAAAGTGTATTCTTCAGCTTGATCCCAATTATAAGTTAATTCTATTTCTGGCTCACCCTTAGCTGTCGCTAAAAAAACAAGTGTGAATTTTCCGGATTGATTTTCATGTCTGCGTGTTTCAACTAGTCCTAATTTATTAACAAAAAAATCAAGTGATCGATCTATATCTTTAACGCGAATCATAGTGTGCAAGAACTTCATAAAAACCTTTGTTAATAATTATTGATTTAAAAAATTCCAAATATCTTTAGGTGTATTTGCTAAAAAGTGTGGATTTGCGTTTTGCATAATTTCTTTTTTGCAGTGTGTATCCCAGACAGCTGCTATGGACATACACCCCGCTGCGTGCGCTGCTTGGATGTCCACAATTGAATCTCCAATGTAGCATACATCATCTGGTGCTAAGCCCATTTTATTTATGGCTAAAATAATTCCGTCCGGTGCTGGTTTAGAATTCTGCACATGATCATCGCTCACTAAAATTTGAAAATAGTCTGTCAGCTGATGTGGATTCAGAACCAAGTGCATATCCCGCGAATGTCTTCCCGTTACAACACCCATAAGTCGTTTTTCTGATTTTGCTAAATTAAGCAAATCACGAATACCATCATGAAGTCTCATATCAAGCGCTAATTTTGACTGATGATTGATATAGGATTCAAAAGCCATAAGACCTTTTTTTGAATCACCTAACAATTGTGTAAATATTTTATCAGCTCCAAGACCAAAATATTTTTTAATTTCTTCAACTGTACGAGGGCCCTCACCGATTTCAGCTAAAGCATAATTAAATGATTCTAGAGCATGACCTAAAGAATCAACAAGCGTCCCATCACAATCAAAAATTAGTCCACGTTTTTTCATTGGCTAAGGCTGCGCTTTGACGGTAACGCTAATTGTCTGACTTAACTTCTGTCCGCTTGATCTATGGGCTCCATCTGCAAATTGTAATGTTAGTTTATACTTACCTGGTGCAAGTTTTAATTCAGCTTCAGTTTGACCTTTTCCGTAGTGGATATGATTTTCATCAGCGGGGATAACTTGGTCAGCAGGAAAAAATTCTTTATTCACTAAAATATGGAAGTGTCCGGCTTTTTTGTTATCCATATCTTCGCCAGCTGGCTTCACAGCTAGGCCCTTAAGCCCAAATTTCGCTGTGAATTTTGTGCCTATAACGTCTCCATCTTTTGGAAACACAAAAAATACTTTTTGTGTTTTTGCGTAGGTCGATGTTGTAAGAAATAGAAACATTAAAAATACAAATTTAGACATACACAACTCCTGCAGTTAGTTATTTAAATCATATTTAATCCTGTTTATTGGTGCTAATCAATGGCTTAAAGGAATCAACCTTATGAACACGCAACCTATTTTATCTGGGAAATGCATCCCCAGCCTGATCGCAACGGGCCCTGCTAAAAATCGGGGGTATTAATACAGGAATTCAAGAAATCGCTGTGTCATACGCCCCGCCAAAAAAGTCTTATATCTATAAGATTGAAAATAAGTTATAAGTTACGAATTAACAAACCCCACTTA
>JANOOI010000363.1:0-2180 GCA_031421235.1 Bdellovibrio sp. | reverse complement strand
GAAGGTCAAATTTATTTTGATCAAGATATTGTGTCAGACCCGAAAAACAATAAGTATCTAGTCCCAGAAAAAAGAAACGTCGGTATGGTTTTTCAATCCTATGCCGTATGGCCTCACATGTCAGTTTTTGAAAACATAGCGTACCCCTTGAAATTGAGAAAATTAAATAAGGACATCATTCAGGATGAAGTTCAAAAAATACTTAAAATTGTTGAACTTGATGGTTTAGAAAAACGCAGACCCCACGAATTATCAGGCGGTCAGCAGCAAAGGGTCGCTTTAGCCCGTGGTTTAGTGATGAAACCAAGAATACTGCTTTTAGATGAACCCCTTTCTAATTTAGATGTGAAGCTACGTGAAAAAATGCGTCGTGATATACGTCAAATTCAAAAAGATTTTAAATTAACCATGGTCTATGTCACCCACGACCAAGTTGAAGCCTTTCAGATGAGTGATCGTATTTTAATTATGAATCATGGACAGATTCAGCAGATGGGAACGCCAACTGAAATCAGAAATCAGCCTGCAAATGATTTCGTCAAAGATTTTATTCAATAGGTCCTGTAAAATAAAAAAGCATTTTCTTTCAGTTGTCTCATTTTTGTAGAGATTATTTTTCTGGAAAGCTTTATAAATTTTAATTTAGTGTTTAAGTTTTATCTGTTTATGCATGGACTACGGTTATATTCTTTCTAAAAACTAAAAAATAATTTTATTTTTTTTGATCAAAATAACGACATGATTTTTTTTTAATCAAAAAAATTAACTTTTCACATTGTGTTTCATTATGAATAATCAAAAAGATATTCATTACTTAACGCAGAAAAAAAAACTGTACTGTCTACTTTTTCGCCTTGGCCTAAGTCTTGCCTGTACTTAGATCTGGAGGCTATTTTTATGAAAACACAATTATTCAACAATTTAATGATAACAGCACTAGTCGGTTGTGTTGGTTTTTTTAGTTCATGCAGTAAAATGAAGTTTACTGATGTGTCTGCACTTAAAGCGACTCAATCTGAACAAGCCATAGATATTCCAACAGATGCACCCGATTTAGAGGACTTTCCTATTATAGATGTACCGCCAGCTCCACCAGTTGTTGTGCAGCCACAATACCAAAAAACATCAGGGCTTTGTGCGAGTGATAGCTCAACATCAGTGACATCATGTTTAAAATGTCAGGTCCCAGCAGTGTCAAATCCTGAACCTATGTTAGGTGTGAAAGCGAAACGTCTACTAGATATCATGACAATGGCTTGCCAAGTTCCTAATAAATGGGATCCAGTGGGCTATAAAGCTCCGTCACGTGAACAAATCATTGCTAAAATCAGTCGTTGTACAGATTTAGCTTATCCAGATTCAAAAGTTTCTAAATCACAAGCTCAAACATTGGCTGGCTTGCAAGATCCAAACGATAATTCATTAAGAATTAAATTATTTAGTAAGTATTTTATAGTTCCACCGGATTCAAATAACTTTGAAACTCATTTTGGTTTTAACGGCCAAGAAGTTCGTCAAATGTATTGTAACAACCAAGCGGTTTCGAACAATGATTTGTATGCTCCACAATACTACCAAAGTATTACAACGCCGTGGGATGCAGGTGTTCCATTAGTTTACAAAAATGGTAACGTGTACAGAAACCAACTTAAAGCGTGTATGCAAGAAAGCGTGAATAATCCATGGTCACCTGTACCAGCGATTACTAAATCTTGTCGCTATGAAACGATGTCAGGTCCAAACGGAGTAGCAATCACTGCGCAATTAGAAAAATGGTTAGCTGACGGTCACAAAGTAGGTATCGATATTCCGGGCCAAGGTCTTTGTGCAGCTGTAACATCCGCTTATAATCATGTCGATGCAACGGGTGATGTTGTTATCGGTGCCTATATCTGTGAATAGTTTTTTTCAGCTTATTAAAAATAATTTTCATCATGCGGTCACCATTTTACTGGTGGCCTTTTTGCTTTTAAAGATTCCTGATATCTTTAAAATGTATCAAAAACACGGTGTTATTTTGCCAACAGGTCAGGTTGTTAGTTTGAACAACGAAGTCCTAACAATTCCATCAAGTCAAAAGCAAGTTCTTGTTTTTTGGGCCACTTGGTATGGACCTTGCGGTATTGAATTAGGTCGAATACAAAATATGATTGATAAGAACCAAATCAAAAAAGAATCAG
>JANOOI010000362.1:0-4685 GCA_031421235.1 Bdellovibrio sp. | reverse complement strand
CAGAAACTAGACAGCTGACAACAATAGACACCCCGGTTATTTTTTCTGGCCCTGTTTGGCCACTGCAGACATGGCCTTTTCGACATCATTAGCATCACCTATAAATTTTTTAGAAATCACATTCAATTGACCATCAAGTTCGTAAACTAACGGGATTCCCGTTGGCATATTCACTTCCATAATTTGTTCTGGCGTCATTTTTTCAAGATACTGAATTAAGGATCTGATTGAATTCCCGTGGGCTACGATCAAAACATTTTTTCCAGATAAAATATCTTTGGCAATTTGTGAATCCCATAGTGGTAATACCCTAGCCACAGTATCTTTTAATGATTCACCAGAAGGTAATATTTGTGGATTAACATTTTTGTAACGTGGGTCATTAGTTGGATGTTCGGGATTTGTTAAACTCATTAACGGTGGAGGTGTGTCATAACTTCGGCGCCAAATTTTAACTTGTTCTTCACCGTGTTTCGCTGCAGTTTCTGATTTATCTAAACCTTGCAAATCGCCGTAATGACGTTCGTTCAAGCGCCAATCTTTAGTCACCGGTAGCCAATTTAAATTCATTTCATCGAGGACAAAATTCAGAGTCTTGATAGCTCGTGTCAAACAGCTTGTGTAGGCAATATCGAAATTGAATTTTTGCTCTAGTAATAATTTGCCAGCTTTTTGGGCTTCTTTGATGCCTTTTTCAGACAGCCCTACATCTTTCCAACCCGTAAAGCGATTTTCCTGATTCCAAACAGATTCACCGTGTCTGATCACAACTAATTTGTACATTACAACCTCATAAAAAATTTGTTTCATCTTGCGTGAACTTTATGACACAATCAAGAGGGAAAAAAAGGAAAAGTTATGAACCACTTGAATCTTGAATATTTGGAATCACTTTATCATCAATTCAAAAATTCACCGGAATCAGTCGGTATGGAATGGAAACATTTTTTTGAAGGCGTCGAATTCGCAAATTCAAAAGATGGAGCTTTCGGATTATCAGAAAAAGAATTAGATGTTTATCATTTAATTTCAGCTTACAGAAATTACGGTCATTATGAAGCTGATCTTGATCCTTTAACAAACACTCCTGTCCCGAGCGATCAATTAAGTCTAAACAAATTTAATTTAATTGAAAAAGATTTAGATCAAAATTTTCAAATTGGTTCGTTAGTGGGAAAACCCAACGCCAGTCTTCGTGATATTATTAAACATTTGCGTTCTGTCTACTGCGGCAAATTAACTATCCAGTGTGCCGAAGCTTTCCCTGAAGTCAGAAATTGGTTTATAAAAGAATTCGAACAGTCTGAGGGTTTAAAACTTTCTACCGAACAGAAAAAAGAAATTCTTAAATCAGTGACCCGGGCTGAATCGTTAGAAAAATTTATTCACACACGTTACGTGGGTACAAAAAGATTTTCGATCGAAGGCGCTGACGCCACGTTACCTATGCTTGATCATGTTGTTTCAAAAGGTTCACAACTTAAAGTTGAAGAAGTCATCCTTGGTATGGCCCATCGTGGTCGCGTGAATATTTTAGCTAACTTCATGGAAAAAGATATTTCAACTATGTTCGCCGATTTTAACGGACCGACAGAATTAGAAACTCCTCTTGAGGATTTTGACGGTGATGTAAAATACCATTTAGGTTATTCAAAAATAAAAACGACAGCCCATGGTAAAGTGAATTGTCATTTGGCCTTTAACCCGTCGCACTTAGAAGCTGTTGATCCAGTTGTTCTAGGAATGGCCCGGGCTGCACAAAGAAAATTAAACGACACGAATGAGCGTAAAAAAGTGATCCCAGTTTTAATCCATGGTGATGCGGCTTTCGCAGGCCAAGGTATCGTGATGGAAACTTTACAGATGGCGCACGTTCGTGGTTACGCAGTTGGTGGGACTATTCACTTAATTATTGATAACCAACTTGGCTTTACGACCAATCCAGAAAGCGCTAGATCTGCGCATTATTCATCAGATGTGGCAAAAGCTTTAGCAATTCCGGTGATTCACTGTAACGGTGACGATGTGGAATCTTGTGTTCGCGCGATGGATATCGCGATTCGCTACCGCCAAGAATGGGGGCGCGACATTGTGATCAATCTTCAATGTTACCGTAGATTCGGTCATAACGAAGGTGATGAACCGGCGTATACCCAGCCGTTGATGTATGATATTATTAAAAAACAACCTACATTACGCGAAGTTTATTCGAAGCAACTGATCCAATCACAAGTCTGTGATCAAAATTACACAGATAGTTTATTAACGGATCGTATGAACGATCTACAAAAAATTTATGATCAAGCCAAACTAATATCACCAAAAATAAAAACTTTTAAATTTGACGGTGCATGGACTGGCCTAAAAAAAGCAACGCAAAAAGATATCGAAAAACCAGTGAATACTTCGGTTGATGCAAAAACTTTAGAAAAAGTCGGAACCCAAATCGCAACTATTCCTAGCACATTTAGCCTTCATCCTAAATTAACAAAATTAATCGAAATGAGAAAGCAACAAGCACTTGGTAAAGAACCTTGTGACTGGGGTATGGGTGAACTTTTAGCTTACGCCAGTTTGATTCAAGAAGGCACATCCGTTCGTTTAACCGGGCAAGATTGCGTGCGCGGTACGTTTAGTCATCGACATGCTGGCCTTTACGATACTAAAACCAACGAAGCTTTATTCACAATTAAACAATTAAACTCTGAAAAAACAAATTTCTGTGTTTATGATTCTATTTTATCTGAATACGCTGTCATGGGTTTTGAATATGGTAATTCGATTACTGACCCGTCTTTCCTAACAATGTGGGAAGCTCAGTTTGGTGATTTTGCTAACGGCGCACAAATTATGATTGATCAATTTATTGCAGCCGGTGAATCAAAATGGCAGCAGATGTCTGGCCTAGTTCTTTTATTGCCACACGGTTATGAAGGCCAAGGCCCTGAACATTCATCAGCGCGTCTTGAAAGATTCTTACAACTAAGTGCACAGAACAATATGTCTGTAGTGAATTTAACAACGCCTGCACAAATTTTTCATGCGCTACGACGTCAAGTTAAACGTGATTTTAGAAAACCATTGATTGTGATGTCACCAAAATCCTTACTTCGCCATCCGCGGGCTACAAGTTTTATTTCTGAAATGGCCACAGGACAATTTCAAGAAGTCATTGATGACAATTTGATTGCCGATAAATCTAAAGTTGAAAAAATCGTTTTTGTTTCAGGTAAACTTTATTACGAATTGCTTGAACAGCGTGAAAAAAATAAGAATCAAACAACAGCCTTGGTCCGTTTAGAACAGATTTCTCCGTTTCCTGATTGGATCATTAAAAACATCGTGAAAGCATACCCGAAAGCTAACCAATTAATTTGGACACAAGAAGAACCCCAAAACATGGGCGCTTTTAATTATGTGTTTTTTAAATTTAATCAAGTGATTAACGATCTTGGATTAAAAGTTAAATTTAATTACGTCGGACGACCGGACCGAGCTAGTCCAGCGACGGGGTCTGTTTACAGGCATAAAATCGAACAGCAAGAAATTATAGATAAAGTTTTTTCAATTTAATTTTTTAAAGGGGTTTACATGAAATTAGACGTTAAAGTTCCGACAGTTGGTGAATCGATCACAGAAGCGGTCATCGGAAGCTGGACAAAAAAATCTGGTGAAGCTGTAAAAATGAATGAAGTGATAATGCTTTTAGAAACAGATAAGGCTTCTGTTGAAGTCATCGCAGAAAAAGACGGTGTTATTACAATTACTTCTCAAGCCGGAGAAACAGTTAAGATCGGCGCAACTGTCGCAACGATTGATACCGAAGCTAAATCGACAATGACTTCTTCAGCAAAACCCACAGCAGCGACAGCAACTTCGTCACCTGCTTCTGCGGAACGCGCAACTCATCCTGAACTTCAAGCTCATCAATCACCTGCTGTTCAACGTTTAGTTAACGAAAAAGGAATTGATCCCGCAACAGTTCAAGGCACTGGCTTAGGCGGACGCTTAACAAAAGCAGATGTAATGAACGCTCCTGCTGCTGCGCCGACCACTTCTCAACCGCAAACTAAGGCACCGGTTATTCAGCCTCTTGTTACTCCGGCACCACGCGGCCCTTCAAAACAAGGCGACATCAAACGTGTTCCGATGACAAATATCAGAAAAAAAATTGCAGAACGTTTAGTTCAAGCGCAGCATAATGCAGCAATATTAACGACGTTTAACGAAATCGATATGACAAAAGTGAACGAAATTCGCAACAAATATAAAGATAAGTTTAAGGAAAAATATGGCGTTAATTTAGGTTTCAATGGCTTTTTTGTTAAAGCAGCTATCGAGGCTTTAAAAACAATTCCTGCCGTGAATGCTTGGGTTGATGGAACAGAAATCGAATATCATAATTATTTTAATATCGGTATAGCTGTATCAACGGATCGCGGCTTAATGGTGCCGGTGATCAAAGATGCAGATAACTTATCAGTTGCTGGTATCGAATTAGCCGTTCGTGACTTAGCATTGAAAGGCCGTGATGGAAAAATCACTCCAGATGATTTATCTGGCGGTACTTTCTCAATCACTAACGGTGGAGTTTTCGGTTCGTTATTATCAACACCGATTTTAAACGCTCCGCAAAGTGCTATTTTAGGTTTACACAAAATTGAAGACCGCCCGATGGCTGTCAA
>JANOOI010000361.1:0-3132 GCA_031421235.1 Bdellovibrio sp. | reverse complement strand
CAACGAGTCTGAACCCCGCCACTAACAATGCAGATAATTTTTCATTTTTTTCTACAGGAACAATTGAAAATCAATTATCTAAAAGTTTTCTGCTTACTTATTTTCTGGTTTTTTTAGCCGGGGTCTTAACTAGTTTTACTCCGTGTATTTTCCCGATGATTCCGATCACATTATCTATTTTAGGCCATGATGCTGAAACAAAAACTCGAACACAAAATGTTTTAAGATCTATTTTTTATGTTCTAGGCATTGCGCTGACTTATGCGACGCTGGGATCTATTGCGGCCCTGACAGGCGCTTTGTTTGGAAAAGCTTTGGCCAATAAATATGTCATCAGTTCGTTAGTTGTCTTATTTGTTTTAATGGCCATCAGCATGTGGGGATTTTTTGAAATTCAAGTTCCTGCTTTTATCCGCAATAAATTCGGCACAGGAAAAAGTCACGGTTATTTTGGTGCATTAATTATGGGTTTAGTCGCAGGCATTGTGGCTAGTCCGTGCGTAGGGCCTGTTCTAGTTTCTATTTTAAGTTTCGTTTCATCCACACAAAGTGTATGGCTTGGTTTTACTTTGCTTTTTACTTTTGCGATTGGATTAGGATTAATATTTATTGTGCTTGGTTTTTCAAGCCATCTTATTAAAAAGCTTCCTAGGTCAGGCCCTTGGATGGATTTAGTTAAATTTTTATTAGGTTTATTGATGATCGGTGCCGCTTTTTATTATTTACAATTTGTTTTGGATTTTAAATACTGGGTGATTGTTTTAGGTTTATCTTTAATGGCTATTTCTTTTTGGAAAGGAGCTTTTAATTACAAAAAACGACACCCACTAAAACAAGGCTTAGCCCTCGCATGTTTTATATTCTCAACGACGCTGGCTTTATTAGCCGTTTTTAAAATTGATTACGTTAAACCTCTTTTCAACGAGTCTATTTCCACTGAAAAACAAAATAACGTGATTCAATGGATTCCTTACAGTGAAAAAATTTTACAACAGGCCGTGTCCCAGAGTAAACCCGTTCTGATCGATTTCTTTGCTGAATGGTGTGCGGCCTGCCACGAGCTTGAAGAAAAGACGTATACAGAGCCTGAATTTATAGAACTTTCGAAGCAGTTTGTGCTTGTTAAAGTCGATGCTACCGAGGACACCGACGAAGTTCAGAAGATATTAACCCAATATAACATCAAAGGCTTGCCAACCGTGGTATTTGTGAATAGAAAAGGGGCTATTCTTAATGATCTAACTTTCACGCAGTTTTTAGACTGGAAAGAACTAAAACCTAAAGTTTTAGAAGCTTTAAAATAGCTGAAACTGCCGAGATTAAATAGATCAAAATACTGGAGCACTCATGATTCGTTTAAATAAACTACTTGCTGAACGTGGATTGGCATCACGACGTGGCGCTGATAAAATGATTGAAGAAGGCCTTGTCATGGTTAATGGCAAAAAAGTTTACGAACTTGGAATCAAAGTTGACCCAGCTAATGATCAAATCAAAGTTGACGGAAAACCTTTACGATCTAAAAATCAAAATATTTATATCATGTTTCATAAACCAAAAAATGTTATCACATCGATGACTGATCCTTTAGGTCGAATCACAGTTGCTGATTACATGAACGGTGTTCCTGGACGAGTCTTCCCGATCGGCCGTTTAGATTGGGACAGCGAAGGTCTTTTGTTGATGACTAACGATGGGGATTTTGCCAACAAAGTGATGCATCCCAAAACAGAAGTAACAAAAACATATCATGTTAAATTGAATGGCCAACCCCGTCCTGATCAAATTGATAAATTGCTTCGCGGAGTTCCGATTCCAGGTGGACGAGTCAAAGCTAAAAACGTTGAAAAAATTAAAGCAGTCAAAGAAAAAAATAAAAAAACGTCTGAAAAAAATGATTGGTACAAAATCGTCATTACAGAAGGAAAGAATCATCAAGTTCGCGAGATGTTTAAAAAAATTGGTTTTGATGTCCTAAAGCTTCAACGCGTGGCTATTGGGAAACTTAAACTTGGAACATTAGATCGTGGTTCATTAGTTTATTTAAATGAAGCCGCTGTGGACCGTATCTTTATGGCGGATCTACCAGAAAACACGAGCGGTAAGCAAATTAAAACCAGTATCAAAAAAAGACCTGCTACGATCGAAAAAAATCGTAAAGAATTCCAAAAAACGCTCAGTAAGTTAAAATAATCTAATTTGTACGGGTATCATTTGGCCGTTATTATCTAGACTAACGGCGGGTCAATATTTACGAAGTGTATCCCGATAAATAGATCATGGATTATTTATTAAAACATTTCATTAAATACATAGCCTTCACGATATCGTTATTTATATTAACAGCACAAACTGTTCGGGCTGAAGACCTTATTGAAATTGTGGAAGTGAAGCGCAACATTACTTTGTCAGACTCAGATCCTGTTTATAAAGACTATTATCTGAACAGTGGATTAAGTTCGGGTCTTAAAAAAAATCTTATTGTGAAAGTTAAACGACAAGTTTCAGTAAAAAATGATATGCAAAAACTGATTGGTCAGTTTCACACTGTCGTGGGTTTTTTGAAAATTATACATGTTGAAGGTTCCGTAGCTGTCGCAAGAGAAGTTCGCCTCGAATCACGTGAGAATGAACCGATGATTGAACAAATCGGTATCATGGTCGGAGATCAAATTGACCTGACTGACAGCTCTATGGCAAAGTAAGCCCCTATGTCAGACCAATATTACCGTGTGCGTTTAAGCCATGTACCCCGCGTGCATGAAGATCAACTTTCTGTTGTGGCTTTTGCTTGTGGAGCCTCTGGTTTATCTGAGGCCCTTAGTTTTACTCAACCTGATTTAACATACGAGCCGTCATTAATTCCAAAAAGATTTTTAGATCTTGATGTTTTCTTTTTACAAAAACCTGAAAATAGTTTTTTTGATGAAATTAAAAAATTAAACCCGATGATACAAGCGGAACTAAACACAGAAGACGAAAAAGATTGGCTAGCTGAATGGAAAAAGGGATTTGTACCTTTTAAATTGGTTGGTCCTGTTTGGGTTGTGCCCTCATGGTTGGAAAAACCAGAAGGCGTTGAGAAACAAATTTTGATCGATCCGGGTATGGCTTTCGGTACAGGAACCCATG
>JANOOI010000360.1:0-4955 GCA_031421235.1 Bdellovibrio sp. | reverse complement strand
AAGCGGTAACCTAGCAAGTGGTAAGTCATCTCCAGAATCATTTCAGTACTACATGGCTAGCGTATTTGCCAGAATGAATTTTTAATTTCCGCGAGTCCTAAATAATAACTCTGAAAAGGTCAGCGTAAAGCTGGCCTTTTTTATTTGTGCCTTTAATCAATTCCGGTATATGCTCATTCCATGGTAAAGCTCATGAAGAAACTGATGTGTTTAATTCTTTTTTTTACAAGTTTTAGTTTCGCTGAAAAAAACTATAAGCTAGTTAATGAAATTCTTTTTGAAACCAGTGTACAACCTGTCTCATCTTACGATTATCAAAATTTTAAATTACTGTATAATGATCGAAGTTTACTGGGTCTAAACGATAATCTTTTTAAATCAGCAGAAGAAGAATTTCTATTTATTTTTTTAGTTTCGTTAGAAGCTGAAGATTTAGATATTGATGCTGACCCTGTAGTCGTAAAAAAACTAAGCCAGAAAATAGATAGCTTGCATTTATCGAAACAAAAAAATAAGGAAATCCAGCAGTGGATCCAAAAATTTGGTTCAGTAACTAGACATTTGAATCTAAAAAAAGCTCAACATGAATCAAGAGACGCCGTAACGGCTTGGAATGAATCGCTTCAGCGCAAGTTTAGTTTGCAGGTTAAGTCGAATGAGTTTAAAAATAAAATTCAATTCTAATAAAGATGATATTCTGATTCTATTTTTAAAAGTAGCCCGTGCAGTTGTTGCTCCTGCTTTTTTTAATTGGACTGAATCAACTATTAATGAAGAGTTAGAAATTTCGAAAATAATTTCTTTGTATGACGAACAGTTGCACGAGTATATGGCATTTATTTGTTACCGTGAAAGTGATGAGTTGATTGATATCATGGCATTAGGTGCACATCCTCAGTATACAAGAATGGGCCATATGAAGCGATTGCTCTCACAATTGCTGGCGCATAGTCGCGAAGCGTCTAAGGAAGTTCTACTGGAAGTTCACGAACATAACGTGCCCGCCATTGAGCTCTATAACCGAATGGGCTTTCAGAAAATCAGTTTTCGCCCAAGTTATTATCAAGACGGGCGCGGGGCTTTTATCTATAAATGGGCAAACGAGCTTCAATACTAAGGATATTTGAATTTTTCGAGTTAAAAGTTGCCAATTGAAAAGTCATTTGATAGCCTGCAAACGAATTGGGCCGAAAGCCCAATTTTTTTTTGTGCAAACGAAAAAATAAAGCTTAAAAATAAAATTTACGGGAAAAATATTGGAATCTTGGTTATCTCAAATAGAAAAAATTGTTGCCGAAGTTGCCCTTGATCAGGGTTGTGAATTGTATGACCTAGAATTCATCGGAACAGGTCAAGGTCGCACTTTACGAATTTTTATTGATAAAGTGGGTGGCATTGTTATCGAAGATTGCTCAAACGTTTCAAAGGGTTTGAACGAAATTTTAGACGCCAGGGAAGAAATTATTCCCGGTGGAGCTTATCATCTTGAGGTTTCATCACCAGGATTGGATCGGGTTTTAAAAACAAAACTGCACTTTGAAAAAGTCGTTGGCCAAAAAGTTTACATTCAGTTACTGCAAAACTTGGGTTCATTAGGTGCACAAGAAAAATCGATTCAGGCCATGAAAAAGTTTGAGGAAGAGCTGCTGTCTGTGATTGAAAACAATCTGGTTTTTAAATTTAAGAATGAAGAAGTTCACGTTCCGATGGATAAAATAGATAAAGCAAAGTTAGTTTTTGATATGAAACAAAATTTAAAAAAACGTCCGTAAGACGTTAATGTATGAAACAAAGAGGTAAGTATGGCGGCAGATAATTTATTTTCTGATTTAGCAAAAGTGATCGATCAAGTCGGTAAAGACAAAGGGATTAATAAAGAAGTTATTATTGATGCTGTTAAACAGGCTATGTTAGTCGCTGCACGCAAAAAATTTGGAACTTACCGTGAAATCGAAGCACAGTATAATGAAGAAACTGGCCAAATCGAGCTTTATGAATTTAAAGAAGTCGTAGAGCGCGCAAAATTCATCGATGAAGAAGTTGAAATACCGTTAGATGAAGCTTTAATCCTAGATCCAGCTGCGCAACTTGACGATTCAATCGGGATTAAACTTGAATCAAATGATTTAGGTCGCATCGCAGCTCAGACAGCTAAACAAATTATTTTACAAAAAGTACGTGATGCTGAACGAGAAATTATTTTTGCTGAATTTGAAGAACGTAAAGGCGAAGTGGCATCAGGAATTGCCCGCCGCGTAGAAAAAGGCGCTATTGTTGTCGATCTTGGCCGCACTGAAGCTCACATCCCGCCGCGTGAACAAATTCCCGGTGAAATTTTTAAACCAGGTGATCGTATTCAAGGTTATTTATCTGAAGTTCGTCAAACAACACGTGGGCCACAAATTATCATGTCTCGGGCTGATGAAAGATATTTAATTAAATTATTTGAAATGGAAGTGCCAGAAATTTATGACGACATCGTTGAAGTCATGTCTGCTGCGCGCGAACCAGGACAACGTGCAAAAATCGCCGTTCGTTCAAAAGACAATGCAGTTGATCCAGTTGGGGCTTGTGTTGGTATGAAGGGTTCACGGGTTCAAAATATCGTTCAAGAATTGCGCGGCGAAAAAATTGATATCGTTCTGTGGGATGAAGACGTCACACGATTTGCGTGTAACGCATTAGCTCCTGCTGAAATTTCTAAAGTGTATCTAGATGAAGAAAATAGAGAGATGGAAATTGTTGTTCCAGATTCTCAGTTATCTTTAGCGATCGGTAAAAAAGGTCAAAATGTTCGCCTAGCAGCGAAATTAACAGGCTGGAAATTAGATATCATTTCTTCAACAGCTGTTCAGTCACGAACTGCTGAATCAATTTTCAATTTAATGTTGATTCCTGGTATGAACGAAACAATGGCGCAAAACATCCTGCAATCAGGTTTTGGTTCATTTCAATCTGTAGCTAAAGCTTCAGTCGAAGAAATCATGACTGTTCCAGCTTATGAAGAGCCAGAAAAAGCGCAAAAATTGATTAACGATGCACAGGCATTAATTAATAAATATAAAGAAGATGGAATAGCAGTTCCAACATCGCCGCAAATTCAAGTCGCTAAAGAAGCAACTTCAGTTAAACAAAGAGCGGAAGAACAGTTAAAAGCTGAGCTTTCAAAACTTAAAAACGATGAGAAGTAATTTTAAGAATTTAATAGATAGTTATAGAAGATAACTGTAATAGATAGTTATAGAAGATAACTGTAATAGATAATATAAAAGATAAGGTGATTTACGCGTGAGTAATCCAAAAGTTTTTGAATTTGCAAAAGAAATAGGTATGACCCCATTAGCTTTGATGGATAAAATCAAACAATGGCAAATTCCAGTAAAGAATCACATGGCTGAACTTGAGCCAGAGGTTTTAGCACAGCTAAGATCTAAATTGCATGGCGGCTCTAAAGCTGATGCCGATGGTGACTCTAAACCTAAAAAAGCTGCGGCTAAAAAAGCAGCAGCACCAAAGCCTGCAGCAGCGAAAACAACTGAAAAGTCGGCAACGCCGAAAGCAGCGGTTAAGGCGACAACGTCAAAAACCTTAAAAGCGGCGCCAAAAGCGATTACGAAAAAAACAATTGAAGTTGCACCTGCAGTAGCAGCTGACACTAAAACACCAGTGATTCGTCGTAAAACAAAAGAGATCGAAGCCGCAGCAATTGCGGAAACAAAAGTTGAAGAAATTGAAGTTGCACCTGTTAAAGTTGAAGCTAAAATTGTTGAAAAAATTGAACCTGTTGTTGCAGCTCAAGAAATGACGGCAGCTCCAGTTGTAGAACCTGTTAAAGAAATTGCGGCAGTCACGCAACCTGTGGCTCAGCCAGTTGCTGCAGCACCGGTAGCGTCTCGTAAAAAAGAAGTCGCAATTGGCGACAGCGGAGTTTCAAGCTCAACGGCTGTTGCTTCTCGTCGAAATATTATTGGTCGTATGGATTTAAGCCGTGTTCAAGCTCCGGCGGGTTCACCGCAATCAGGTGGTGGTGCACCGGGTGGATATCGTGGTGGCGGATCAGGTCCGCGTGCAGCGGGTAGCGGCGTTGGATTTTCGGGTCCTCGTCCAGCTAGTGCTGGTGGATTTTCGGGTCCTCGTCCAGCAGGTGCTGGTGGTGGTCGAAATATTCGTCCAGGATTTGTTGCAGCAGCGATGCCAGAGCCAATGCCAGGAAGTTTTGAAGATGATTCAAAACGTGATCTTGAGAAAAAAGCTCGTAAATTTTCTGGTGGCGGTGGATTAACTGCAAAAGAAAAAGAGCAAGAAGAATTAATTTCAAATTTTAATGCTGTTGAATTTCGTAAACGTGAAATGGTGTTTCAACCAAAAAAGAAACAAGCTCTTATGAGTCGTGAAGCCATGAAAACGCAAATCACAACACCGAAAGCTTCTAAGCGTATGCTTAAAGTGAACGGTCAAATCAAGCTTGGTGATATGGCCAATGAGATGGGTTTAAAAGCATCTCAAATAATTAAAGTCCTTATGAAAAATGGCGTGATGGCTAATATCAATACATCACTTGACTTCGATACAGTCGCCCTGACAATTACAGAATTCGGCTGGGAAGCACAAAACGTTTTCAAATCAGCTGAAGATGTGGTTGTTGAAATGGCTTTCAACGGTGATGATCAAGACATTATTATTCGTCCACCAGTTGTTACTGTTATGGGTCACGTCGATCATGGTAAGACATCATTATTAGACGCTATTAGAAATGCAAATGTAGCCTCTGGTGAAGCCGGCGGAATTACGCAACATATCGGTGCTTATTCAGTGAAAACTGAAGACGGAAGTCTTATTACTTTCTTAGATACTCCGGGCCATGAAGCTTTCACGGCCATGCGTGCACGTGGCGCGAACGCGACTGATATCGCGATTATCGTTGTAGCTGCTGATGATGGTATGATGCCACAAAC
>JANOOI010000359.1:0-1832 GCA_031421235.1 Bdellovibrio sp. | reverse complement strand
AGTTGATGGTGGAATAATTCGATTATCTCTTAAAAAAAACTTGGCCTACACGGTCAATATGATCTTTTAAATTTTCATTATCTAATAAGCCATATAGCGATAGATCGACTTTGTAAGGCAAAAGTAAGTCGTCAATTTCATTTTCAATTTTAAATAAAAAAGAAATATCTTTTTTTTCAGTGAATACAGATAAATCAATGTCTGATGAAGCCTTAAAGTCACCTTTAGCTCTCGATCCGTAGATCATAACTTTTGTGATTTCTATGTATTTCAAAAAAACTGAATTAATTTTTTTTATATCTTCTTCAGCTAAGCCAAACTGATAGCTCATGTTTTAAGTGATTCCATTTTTTGATGGAAATGGTTAAATTCAGTCAGGTACTGCGTAATTGTTTTGTTGACTATGTCATTGGCAATATTTTTATTATATGTATGTGATGTTAAGTTTCGACTTTTAATCATCTCCATCCATGTTTCACCATTAATGATAAGTTTTTTTTGGAAAGCTTCGCGGCTGGCATCTCTTGATCCCGTAATAGAACTGTTTCCTTGATATTCAAAATAGTCCTTCATCACATTCCAAGCTAGCTCATGTGTAAACTCGAAAGCTTGAATAATTCCCTGTTTTTCTAGATCAGTATAGGGTCTTTCTTTAAAAATAGCTGCTGCCGCTTGAAGTTGCTTCAATGCGGAAGTGAAGTTATCAAGTCTTTGAATCCAGCGAATATCATTATTCATAGTTAAAGGTTAGTTAAGAATTGGCCTATTGTTAAAGTATTTTATGAGAAAATTGAATAAATGGTGCCCCGGGCCGGACTTGAACCGGCACGCCCGTGTTAACGAAGCTCAGGATTTTAAATCCTGTGTGTCTACCAATTTCACCACCGGGGCATTTTTGAAAGTGAACGACAAACTTAATTTATTTTTGATTCCTTTGTCACGCCTTTTCTGTTTCGCGCTTCAAAGGTTTTTAAAGCAACATGTATTGACTCCGTCACTTAAGTCCCCAATCATAAATAGGGCATGGTGAATGATCAAAAAATAAGTCCATTTAATTTTATAACTGCTGCTAAAATTGGCTTTTTGCCCGTATTTGGTGCACTGGTTATTTATGCAATTCTGGATCAGTTCATCAATTCTAAAATTCAGCAGATTTTGCAATCACAGAACGGAATTTCTCAAACCATTTGGTTCTGGGCCACATCGGCTATCGCTTTATCATTATTAGTCCCCCTTTTCACAAGTTTTATCACCTGTTTTGCATTCTCAAAAACGCTGAAGAACGATCATAATTTAAGCGCTTATGTGTTCGCCGATGCGAATACTGAATTTTCAAACAAATTTGAATTATCTCTGATCGAAACATTACGGGCCTGGGGGAAAACCTTTCTTTGGTGTTTTGTCTTTATCATTCCGGGTTTAATTAAATACAGCTACTATTTAATGACACCCTTTGTGGTGTTTTTTTCTAAAAAATATTTGCGCGGCGAAGTCGATGCTCTTGAACTATCAGAAAAAATCAGTAAAGATTTTTGGTGGAAACTTAATTTAATCCTTTTCGTATTTTATTTTGTTATCCCCCTGACAATGACTTCACTTTTTGATTCTTCAAAAAAAATATCATCCACCCCTGTTCTGGCTTGCGTGATCATTGCTGTAGAAACGTTTTGGCTTCTACTGATGCATTATTTTTTATTAAAATACTTTTTGTTTCATTTAAAAAATCATGATGAAATATCAAGTCATCCTTAATGTCAGCAGGAGAGTTTGCAATGCCCTTAATGTTTAACTGGACAGAAATTAAAAATCGGGACCATGGTTTAACATTTGAT
>JANOOI010000358.1:0-9396 GCA_031421235.1 Bdellovibrio sp. | reverse complement strand
TGTATCCCCCGTTTGATGACACACTCCTTATCGGTAAAAATTGTCTTAACTTGAGATCTAATAATGATACACTCAGAATCATTATGTTTCGTTTTATAACCTTGCTGGGCCTTAGCCTTGCTCTGCATTTTATATCGGCTATTTCGCTAAATTGGGTCCCTAGCCCGAAGTCCAACGAACAGCAAACTGTTTTGGTCGAACTCGTTGAGCAAACGACTGCTGTCAGTCAACAGCCTGAATTCGAAAAGCCTGTCGTTAAAAACACGACTGAAACACCAGCTTCTGAAATGCAAACACCGGCTGAGTTCATAGCTGAAAAAAATCAGCGTTTTGAAAAACAAACCCGCGCCAAAGATTTAGGTGTGTTTAAAAATAAATCTGAAAAACAAAATCAAAAGGGTCAAAAAAAATTAGCTTCGAATAAACCCACTGATTCTTTTGATGATCAAGATGGAGTCCCTGAATTTGCGAAAGCCCTACAAAGCCAAGCCGCAGCCCTACAAGCTTCTAGTGTTCCTTTTGAACTTCCGGATTCGATTGCCCATGGATCAACAACAAATTTAAATGCAGATTCTCATATTTATGCTTCGTTTTACGATCGTGTGATTGAATTATTTTATGTGCGCTGGGCTGAAAGAATCGAAGCCATCGGTGATCGCTTGTCAGCAGATTTTAAAAGACAAATGTCTGGTAAATCATGGACTACTGATTTAGAAATTTGGCTTAACGCAGAAGGTATTTTTCAAAAAGGCTTTATCACAAAAAAATCAGGCTACCCGCCATTTGATCAAGCCGGTATCGCAGCGTTTAAAAACGCACAGTTTTTTCCTAACCCACCTAAAGCTAAAGTCGAGTCCGATGGACTGATTCGTCTAAGGTACAGAATTAGAGTTATCACAAGGTAATCACCAGGCAATCAACAGTAAAGTAAGCTAAACTTAATGGATGAATTTAAATAAAATTGTTCTCACATTATTTTTAATCAGCAGCTTTCTTTTTAGCACAAAAGCCCAAGCCATCGTTATCGAACTTGGACTGACTTATGGTTTTTCTAAAAAAAGCTTCAATGCGACTAATTACTATCAATCAGAAACCAAGACAGCTTCTTTATCATTTTATTTATTTGAAAAAATTGCTCTCGAATTTAGCTACACTGATTCTTTTTATGAAAATCAAGAAAACGATGCGACGTCATCACGAGTGATTCAGCAAACGTCCATTATCACCGGTGCCGATCTTATTTATATATTCACCGATCAGCGCAGTGCCTTTCAGCCTTATATAAAAGGCGGAGCCGCTTACATTCGCAAAAAAGCAGTTATCAAATATTCCAATGCTGATGCTTTTGAAATTCCTACGAAGGATGGCTTAGCTCCTAGTTATGGTATAGGTTTAAAATATAAAATAACTGATCGTTTATCAATTCGAGCTGGCTATGATGTTTGGAAAACACCACTTGATGATGGCACAAGCACTGACGATACGGCTTTCAAATCAGGCCTGACTTGGTATTTGTAATGAACTTACGTGTTAAATATTTTTTTCTTATTATGGCTTTAATGGCCTTCAACAGCTGTCAAATGGGATACATTATTAATTCTGCCCATCAGCAGTTTTCGATGATGACTAAGCGGGTTGATATTAAAACTGAACTGAAAAAAAATAACCTATCAGAAGATCAAAGAAAAAAATTAAATTTGGCTTTAGAAGCCAGAGAATTTAGTTTTCAAAAATTAAAACTGAAGGAAACTGATAATTATAAAACTTATATTAATTTAAACCGTCCTTATGTGACATGGGTCGTACACGGAGCTTACAAATGGGAATTAAAAAATTACGAATGGTCTTACCCGTTTCTTGGTAAAATGCCTTATAAAGGGTTTTTTTCTGAAGATGAAGCCATTGAGGAATCTAAAAAATTAGAAGCCCAAGGTTTTGATACTTATGTTCGCGGAGTTAGCGCTTATTCCACTTTGGGATATTTTACAGATTCAGTCTTATCATCAATGCTGAACTACAAAGAACATGATCTTGTAAATACGCTAATTCACGAACTAGTGCATTCAACTTTGTTTATAAAAAATAATGCTGATTTTAATGAAAGATTAGCTGTCTTTATTGGAAATAAAGGCACTGAATTATTTTACAAACAGCTTGAAGGCGAAAACTCAAAGACTGTTGAACAAATTAAAAAAGAAAATGAAGACGACGTGGTTTTTTCAAAATTCATATCGAAAGAACTAGATCTGCTTGAAATCTGGTACAAAAATAATAAGTCCAGATCAGAAGCTGACCGGGAAATTCAATTTCAAAAAATAAAAATCAACTTCAATCAATCTGAATCAAAAAAACTACAGACGAAAAACTATAACAAAACATTTGATAAAAAAATGAATAATGCTTACTTAGGTTTGTTTAAAACTTATTTGTCTGATATGGATGACTTTGAAAAAATTTATCAAAAATATAATAGTGATTTGCTTTTGTTTATTGAAAAAATGAAGCAGCTTGAAAAATCTAAAGATCCTATGGCTGATTTAAAAAATCTTTAAATTTTTGACTTTGTACTTCAGTTTTAAATTGATCATAAAATTGATGATTGATAGCTGTACTTTTTTGAATTTGCTCATCTAAATTATTTAAATTATAAAAAATACAATTTTCTTTAAAATCATTGATCGATGAAAATAGATCATGCATCAATAGCGGCTTATGAAATGAAAAAGCCAAACTATAGGCCCCAGATATTTTGGTGTGTAAATACTTTTCAAAATATTTTGTCCCCGGATGAAGCAGGGGCATCACATAATCACATTGGCGAAGGCATTGATCTAATACTTTTTGTTCAACATAACCATCATAAAGCTGAAAATGATCTGCCAATTTAAATTGGCTGATTTGTTTTTTTATTTCTGGCCCGTCGTGGGTCAAACTATTTCCTAAAAGTTCAAATTTAATATTTTTGAATAATTGAGAATTTTTTCTAACCGCCTGGATTAGGCCGAAATAGTCCCTGCGTCCCTGTTCTAAAACCCCAGGAACGGCAATCAATCGTTGTTGCTGGTCTTTACCAACAGCCGCCTGCGATTGAGCCGTGAATTGATCCATGACCGGGTAAAACACATGCATTGTTTTTGCATCAACGCTGTTGCGAACCAGATAGTCCTTATTGAACTGAGCTAACAATACATATTTTTTAATTTTTAATTTTATGAGACTTTGAGTAAAGCTTCTAACTAATTTTTCTGGGTTATGGTGAAAACCAACATACCGTGATTTTACGAAAAAAGTCTTAATGACCAAAGATAAAGCATTTTTTCCTTGAGCTGAATTAAAAATAACAAGGTCATAGTTATTTTTTTTAATAATCGCTTGGGCTTCAGAAACTTCAGAATTGTTTGATAATTTAAAAATTTTGATTTGATGTTCTAGATTTTCGACTTTGGAAAAACTATTTTCATGAATGGCTAAATCAACAGTCCAAGGTTTTAAAACATTTAAAATGGGTTCGATGATTTCAGTATGTGATGTGCTTAATTCGACGATCAATATTTTCATTTCAACTTGAAATATGACACAATTTTAAGATATCAACAACTGGAAATCCATCTCCAAGTTATGATATTTTCTGGATTATTACCGACGTGGATTTGATCTTTGCGCTTTCGCAGTGTTTTCAAGAAAAACCCACGTCTTACTCCAACGATGAGCTTCTTTGATATCTGTCTTATCAACTTTTTTCATAATACGACCATGAAGTTGATTAAAGAACATGTCATCCATCGGTAATTCGACAGGATCATGGTCTTTAAGAGTTTGTATTATTTTTAATTGTTCAAGTTTCATTCTGCCTCCAAATATTTTGTATTTAATTCCGTTAAAAACCCGCCGACTTCATGAGTCCATGTTTTAAGTTCATGTTTATCGTCTAGCGCTTCTTTTAGTTTCAAAAGAGCATGTCTATAATTTGCTTTTGCTGTATCATACGGGCATTCCATAATTGCCGCAATTTCAGCAAAACTTAAATCTTCGTACACTCTTAAAACTAAAGCTGTTTTTTGTTTGAAAGGAAGTTTTTCAACTTCTTTATTTAGAATATCGCCGACTGCGCGATGAACTAAATTTTTTTCAGCCACAGCTTCAATTCCGATTTGCACGTTTTCAATGTCAGAGAAGTCATAACGATTTTCGCGCAAGCGATTTCGGGCCGTATTAACTGTGATTTGATAAAGCCAGCTTTTGAATGAAGATCGTCCTTCAAAAGAGCTTAATTTTTCATAGCTCTTAATGAATGATTCCTGCACGATATCCTGAGCGTTATCTAGATCCTTCACAAATCTCATACTTAACCGTAGTAAACCCTTCTGATGCCGTTTCACAAGTTCTGAGAAAGAAGCCTTCAGACCACTTCGGAC
Source organism: Bdellovibrio sp. (assembly GCA_031421235.1). GTDB lineage: Bacteria > Bdellovibrionota > Bdellovibrionia > Bdellovibrionales > Bdellovibrionaceae > Pseudobdellovibrio. The sequence continues at coordinate 4,981 of JANOOI010000358.1, read as the reverse complement.
TTCTTCGACTAATTGTAGGTCTGATTTTTCAATCAGATTGGTCCCCAATTGCGAGTCGATCTCTCTTTTCATTGGACACTTCCTTTGTAAGTTTCGGTTAATTCATGTCTGCCGTGACAAAAGGGAACCATTTCCCATATCTATTAACCTTGCTTATGTATAGAGCAAATATGAAGCCAGACATTTTAGTGCCAAAATGCCTAAATATATGAAATAACTAGCTTTTTAATATTTTATTAATTTTACATATAAGCAACACTTATGTTACAAGAAAGCTCAATCTAATGACTTTTTATTTAAATGATTTCGTTTTTTGAATATGTAAACGACTTAAATCTTCACTTAGACTTATGATTTTATTTTGAGTCAAACTATCTGGAGTAATAAATTCTAAGCCGATTTCTGGCTGAGATATCTGCTTTCTAAAAATAAATTTCACTTCACAAGCGGTCATAAACGTTGGTCGTCTTTCAACTTTAACCGACAGAACAATTGTTGCCCCTTTTTGAATCCCAGTTAAACTTTCTTTACATTTTATTTTTGCGCCAGATTCAGAAAAATTAATTAGTTGCGCATTGATTCTTAAGTTTTTATACACCTGACTGATGATTACGCACTCGTAGGTAAAGTTTTCTGGAATATCGAACCGAACGTGCCTACGTCTGCGTAGCTCGATAAGGTCAAAACCAACATCAACGAAAAAACCTTTGCCATCAATATGAATTTTAGATTTAAAAAAGAATATTCGTGTGCCTATCCTAAAACTAAAAGCACATGTACGGTCTTTAAGTTCGTAGACATCCTGCGGAATCACATAAACCCGACCAAATTTATCATGGCCAGTAACGACTAACTTAACTTTTATAATTATATTTTTTTTGCCGTCTTCTAAAGTCAGTTGTCCTTTTTCAAAAGTTCCCTTTTTAAAAATACTTTCGGTTTCTTCTTTCGGAACTTTTTCAAAAAAGTTTTGTACTGTGCTCAATTTAATTTAACCAATCACACAACTGTGACTTTGTTGCGGCCATTTTTTTTACTTTGATATAAAGCTTTGTCAGCTCGGTCGTAGGCTGCTTCCCAGGATTCTTCATTTTGGTGTTGTGTTACGCCGATCGATATAGTCACAGCTATTTTTTTGCCATCAAATATAAACGGATGAAATTCTACTGTTTGTCTAATTCTTTCAGCGACTTCATTCGCAGTCTTTATCGGTGTGGCTTGTAAAATAAGAACGAATTCTTCACCGCCGTATCTGGCAAAAAAATCATTTGATCTGACCAGCTTATCCTGCATCAACTTTCCTAGTTCTTTCAGAACATAATCACCGCCTGGATGACCATAACCATCATTAATTTTTTTGAAAAAATCTAAATCAAATGTAATCACTGATAGCGGCTCTTTAAGATTCAAGGCTCGCTTGATGGATTCTGGACCTTTTTCTAAAAGTGCGCCTTTACTGTAAGCTCCTGTGAGTGCGTCTTTTTGTGCTTTATCAAATACTTGCTGATTAGTAATGACTTCAAGACTTCCCCGTTCAAGATATCTAAAAATAATATTCCCAGTTTTAATTTTATCACTGTTCATTAGTTTACGTGGAACCATAGGTGGTAGCAGTTGGTCATTCACGGAAGTATTATTCGTCGAATTCATATCCATGATCAGAGTATCTTGACCTGTTTGAATTATTTTGGCGTGTGAACGACTGATCGACGCATCAGATATATAAATATCGCATTCGACCGCTCGGCCGATTGTTAAATCTGGTTTCGTAATCAACCACTGCTTTCCAACTGAACCTGTTGGGCCGACCAAGACAACCAATGCCGGTGGTGCATCACCTGCTTGTTTGATGGCTCCGTTAAAAGTATCACTGACTTGGCCAATGACTGTAGATTCTTGATTATTGTCAGACATATTCCATCATTATGATTGAGTTTTTTAAGGGGTTCAACCAACTTTATATAGCAGAAATGAACTGGACTAGACAAATGCCATATGAATTCATAAAACTTAATTTTTGTGTCAGTTTATGAGACTGCAACATCTTCTTCTATCCGGTGAAATCCACGCCATTCTTTAAGACGTCCATGCGGCGTCGTGTCCATATCTGAATATTCGAAAAGTACAAATGTCAGTTTGGTAATTCGACCCAGCGAAACAACATCCAGCGATGTAAGTTCAGTCCAAGTCCCAGTGTTAAAATATTCTTTTCTTGTGCCCCATTTTCGATATTCATAAACATGTGTATGGCCAAAAACGACTGAATGAACTCTTTCATCAGCTAATATTTTTTTTGCAGCAATGCTTAAATCTGGAAAAATGGCGCTTTCAAGAAAAATTTTAAGAAGTCTTTTAATAGACCACGAATAACGTGCTTCATTTGAAAAAATCAAACTATAAACATATTTAATAAATAAACCCGTAGATTTTAATAACATCATTGTTTCATTAACCAACGCCCAACGCATCATTTGGCCGAAAGGTCTGATTTTGTCTACATAAGGGTATTTTTCTTTCACTTTCAAAACAAGTTCGATAAAAAAATGTGACCCAAACGGTAGATTTAATATGGGTTCAGGCAAACCTTGTTTTATAAAAAACTTGCGCGGATCCATTCGATTAGCCGCTTCATGCATATGACCGTGTTCAATATGAATTCCGTCTACGAAATAAATAATATTTTTATATAATAAGGGCTTCCCGACTGTTTGATCTAAGTGATCTCTACAGCCTTGAAACATCATACCCTGATCATGATTACCGATGACATAAGTAATTTGTCGATAGGGGTGCGATAAAAACTCGCCCATAGCTTTAAACACTTGGTTATGACCTTTGATAATTGATTTTAAGACTTCGACTGCGATAGTTTCAGTAATTGTCGTTAGATAGTGACCTTTATAATCAACTTGTAAAAAATTTAGAAAATCACCATTTATTATAACTTCAACATCATAATCTTTATACGCCCCAGTTGAATAATACTGAAAAAATTCAACTAGCTTTTCAGAGTAATAGAATTCTTCAAGCGCGTTTACGCCTCCGTCATCTAGAAGTCGACCTTTACCCAAATGAAGATCACTAATCACTAGCTTGATCTTCTTCTGTGGTCTGACCACGTCTTCATTCATAGATTATTCCGCTTTTTTTAGGGTGACTTTATTTTCATCAAGCAGTTCCAAATTAGCCATTGCTAAACGAAGAGCTCGTGTAGTCCTTTTAAATGAATCTTGATTGGATTCAATCACTTTGTTTAATTCAACACATTTTTGTCGGTAGCTTTCAACTTCTAATTGAAGCTGATCCATTTTTCTTCTGAAATCTAAAATTTGTTCATCTTTCGATTTTACCAAAGCATTTTTTTCAGCCCGGATAAGCTCTAATCTGTTTTCAAGTTCTCTTTCGCGAACACGAATTTTTTTCATATCAAATTTTAAGCGTGATTCAAGTTCTTCAACTTTCATTACAACTTTATTTAATTCATTGTCTTTTCTAAATAGCTGATTTTTTAAAATAGAATTTTCCGATTTGAACGATGCTTCTAATGAATCCCGATCATTTCTGAATTCGTTGATTTGGGATGTTAAAATCTCAGCTCTTTCTTTAACGATTTCTGCAGCTGAAACTAATTCGTTATTTTGATAACGTAATTTTTCATTTTCTTTTTCAATCTCTAATATTTTATCTTGTGCGATTCTTAGTTTTTCAGCTTGAACTAAATTTGAATCTGTATTTCCCCAAGAATTATACCCTGAAGAATATGCAGGTCCACGAACTTGACCAACACTGACTTTAACTTTGTCTTCGTAGTTTTCGTTTTCTCTGAGCGCAAAACCATTTACGGCAACTGTTGATTCATCACTATCAGAGGGTTTACTTTTACGCTGCGGGACAGAGACCATCATGGTTTGTTCATTGGCACTTACGTTAATATTTTCAATTTCAGATTTATTTTCAGCTTTATTAAGATCAAAATTTTGAATAGTTGTTTTCATTTCTTCATCAGAATGAAGATTTAAAGACTTCATTTCATTCACAACCTCGCCAGCCGCATTTTGAGGCTGTTCAGATTGATCCATGCTTGTATTAATCATAAAAGAAGATCTGTGTTTATCTTTTTTAGGATTAAGATCCGCCATGTGTGGCAAAGCTTCATCATCATTATTTAAGACTTCATCAGACTGTCCTAAATCTAATAATTCAATACTTGTGTTTTCATCATCAGATATATCGATGCCGCTGTCAGAGGGCGAAAGTGACGCATCGATATCTTTCAAATCATCCATTAATGATTCTAAAATATCATCAGCTGTTTTAGTGCGTGCATTGTTTTGGCTCATACCGTTTCTAAACCTCTAATTTCACGATCCTTTATCGGCATTAGAAACGACAAACTTTATATTAAGACTGTCTTAAATTGATATTATACTTAAAAGCTCTTGGTTCATTGACTGATAGCTATTTTGATCGATTTTGGCTAAGGCTTTAAGACTAAAGTCTTGTATTGTTTGACTCGACATCACTGTGCCTGCAAGCGTGGCTTTTTTAAGATCAGTCCAGGTTGGTTTTTCGCTCACATTTTTTGCTAAATAACCAAAAAATCCACCAGCAAAACTGTCACCAGCGCCAGTCGGGTCTACTACTTTTTCAACAGGCAAAGCTGGGCACTGAAAAAATCCATCAGCTTTTGAATACATTGTTGAACCGTATTCCCCACGTTTAACCACAACGTACTGTGGTCCTAAATCAGCCACTTTTTTAATAGCTGTGATCGCATTCGTTTCACCAGTAATCATTTTAGCTTCTGTTTCATTAATGAAAACAATGTTCACTTTTTTCATCACAGAAATCAGATCGCTTTTTTTAGACATGATCCAAAAATTCATACTATCCATACCAACAAATAAAGGATTTTCAATTTGTGAAAGAACTTGTAACTGCAAAACAGGGTCAATGTTAGCTAAGAAAACATATTTTGAAT